>JBKCEW010000137.1:0-6393 GCA_046304235.1 Crocinitomicaceae bacterium
AGAATAGATAAAGCTCCAGCCATTGCTAAATCTAATCTGATGGAGTGTAAAAAAGCCATAAACCATTCTGTGAAGGTCACAACTTTTAATTTTTGAATGTGAAAAATGGAAAATATAATTCTATGTAAATCAAAAAGTAAAATCCAAAACAATAAGAATAGAAGATACTTGTAAATAATTTTTTTTAACATAAAAGGATGTTGAGTTACAAAATTAATCAATTACGCTAGATACAATCTTTCTTTTTTATTTATCTATCTTTGCAAAAAATCAATATTATGAATCTTCTCGACGGAAAAGCAGCATCTTCTCAAATCAAGCAGGAACTAGCGTTGGCGGTAAAGCAAAGGAAAATTGAGGGTAAAAAGATTCCTCATTTAGCTGCTGTTTTAGTTGGGAATGACGGAGGCTCATTAACTTATGTTAATGCAAAAGTGAAAGCTTGTGAAGAGTGTGGTTTTGAGAGTACGCTCATAAGATATGACGAGTCAGTTTCCGAGGAATTATTATTAAAAAAAGTAGAAGCCTTAAATAATGACCCAAGTATAGACGGATTTATTGTTCAACTTCCCTTACCAGCTCATATTGATGAGATGAAAATCACTCAGGCTATAGATCCTAATAAAGATGTAGATGGCTTTCATCCCGAAAATATTGGTAAAATGGTTTTGAATTTACCTGGTTTTTTATCGGCAACACCTGCTGGAATTTTAGAATTACTTAAACGTAATCATATTGAAACTGAGGGTAAGAATTGTGTGATAATTGGTAGGTCTAACATTGTAGGTACTCCACTCAGTATCATGTTGACAAGAAATACAGATCCTGGAAATTGTACTGTAACCCTTACTCATAGTATGACACAAAATTTAAAAGAAGTTTGTTTGACTGCAGATATTTTAGTTGCTGCGATTGGACAACCAAATTTCGTTACTAGGGATATGGTTAAGCCGGGTGCTGTTGTGATTGATGTAGGAACAACTCGCGTAGAAGATAACACTAAAAAAGCAGGTTGGAGGTTAGTTGGAGACGTTAAATTTGATGAAGTTGCAGAAATTACTTCTTATATTTCACCAGTTCCTGGTGGGGTAGGACCGATGACAATTGCTTCATTGATGATTAACACATTGAAAGCAATGGAATTAAACAATAAGTGATTTTAGATAAATATTTTATCTATTATTTTTTGAGAAGCCCCTTTTGACGTTTCTATAATAAAATCGCATTTCTTTTTAACTTCTTTTTCAGTTTTTTTGAAATGAGTATAAGCGTCTAAAAAATCAATTTCATTTGTAATTTCTCTTGCAACTTTCTTTTGAATGAAAAATGCTGCTTCAGGGAATTTTGAATGTTTGGGTCCAAATACAGTTGGGAGTCCAAATACAATAGGTTCTAGCGTATTATGAAGATTTCCTGAAAAACCACCACCAACAAATGCAAACATACCGTATTGATAAGCATTTGCGAGTTTGCCAATGGAATCAATTAATAATATTTGTTCGTTGTTATAGTTTGAGAAATTCGAATACCTAATTATATTTTCATTGAATAATGATTCAATCTGATTGAGGTGTTTTTCGCTAATATCGTGAGGTGCTATGATTACTTTTTCTTTGATCAGACCTGAATCTAGTGCTTGTTTAAAAATGGTTTCTTCCGTATTCCAACTGCTACCTAGAATCAATGCCTTTTGGTTTTCTAGAAAGTTTGAAATGGTGTTGTCGTCAACTAAGTTTATTTTATTATCAATTACTTTGTCATAACGGGTATCGCCAGTGATTATAGTGTTATGAATATCAATACTATCAAGTAATTTTTTTGTTTCTTCATTTTGAACAAAAAACAATTGAAAACATTTCAACCCCTTTCTAAATAAATATCCTCTTCTTTTAAAGAAATGTTGGTTCGGTCTTAATATGCAACTTACAGAATATAATGGAATATTGTTTGAATTTGCTTCAAAAATATAGTTTAACCAAAATTCATATTTAACAAAAAAGATTTTTTTAGGTTCAATTAAATGAATAAATTTTTCAGCGTTTTTTTTAGTGTCGATTGGTAAATAGTGAACATAATCCGCACAATGCTTTCTTTTGTGAAAATGGTCCATACCTGATGGACTAAAAAAAGTCACTAAAATTTTAATAGAAGGATCTTTCTCCTTTAATAAAAACATTAATGGTAGACCTTGATCAAATTCACCAAGAGAAGCACAATGAAACCAGAATAGATTTTTTTCTTTGATTTTAGATAACTCTTGCCAAATGTGTTTTCTGCCTTCAACAAAACGTTTTGCTTTTTGGTTTAAAAAAGAAGCAAAAAGAATTATAAACCAATAAAAACGAATCGATAAGTTATAAATAAACATACTTAGTAATAATAGAATTCTTTTGGTTTATCATTAAAAAAAGGAATGTTCCAACCCATTTTTACACCATAGGAATTATCATTTCTTATTTTACTGGAAACCACTAAGTCTGGTTGGTCATAAAAAATCGTTCTCATGTTTCTAGTAAATCCTTGTTGTAGAAAAAAACCGATATAAAAATTATATAAGTTTTTTTCTGATACATACTGATAACCTATAAATTCTGACAGCAAAAGTCCTTGTGTAAGTCTGTCATAACCCATTCTATAATCTCCCTCAAGTTGAGGAACATTTATGCTATTTGTTTCAATTCTATATTTGTACGATAAAAAACCAATTCCTCCCTTTATCAACAATCCATTATTTACTTTTTTAAATGAGATTAACTTTCCTGTTACATAAGAAAATGTATATCCTCGAGTAAAAATGGGTACGGTTGCAATATTGCCTTGATCATCAGTAATATTACCATAGCTATCCTTTAGATTGTCTAAGATAGAGGGTTCATTATATTTATTTCCAAATATAAAATTCCCATCAACTAAAAACAACCAATTCTTTTTTGTCTTGTAACCTATTTCTCCTCCAATAGTATTGAAAATACCAAATCTTGAAGTCCATTCTTTCGTTGGGTTATTCAACGAATAATTAAAAGATAAAACAGGATGACCAAAAGTGGTAGTTTCTGAATTTTTTGTAATCGAATTTTGAGCAACTGATTTGTATAAGATTAAAAACAAACAAACATGTAATATAAAAAACTTCATCAAAAAGTGAATTTTGAGTACAAAAGGATTCAAAGATAGAATAATATTTATTACAGTTTGTTTAAAAAAATCAAGTTTTCAATCTATTCAAAATAACTATATTTGTTGTTTATTTAAACGTAAAATGTACGTTTGCTAAATTTTAGAAATGAAGAAAATTCAAATGGTTGATTTGCAATCTCAGTATCAGAATATTAAATCTGAAGTTGATGCTGCAATTATCAATGTAATTGAACAAGCGAATTTTATCAATGGACCTGAAGTTTCTAGTTTTAGATCAGATCTTGAAAATTACTTAAATGTTGCGCATGTTATCCCTTGTGCCAATGGTACAGATGCTCTTCAAATTGCGTTAATGGCATTGGATTTAAAGCCAGGTGATGAAGTAATCACGCCTTCTTTTACTTATATAGCTACTACTGAAGTGATTGCTTTGTTAGGTCTTACACCAGTTTTTGTTGATGTTCTTCCTGATACATTTTGTATTGACCCTTCTAAAATTGAGGAGGCTATAAGTGATAAAACGAAGGTAATTGTTCCTGTACATTTGTATGGTCAGTGTGCTGACATGGATGCTATTTTGGATATTGCAAACAAATACAATTTAAAAGTGGTTGAAGATACTGCTCAAGCAATTGGTGCAGATTATACACATAAAAATGGGAAAGTATCAAAAGCTGGTACTATGGGTGATATTGGATGCACTTCCTTTTTTCCATCTAAAAATTTAGGGTGTTATGGCGATGGAGGTGCGATGTATACAAATGATGTTCTCTTGGCTGCTAGTCTAAAGAAAATTGCAAATCATGGTCAGGTAATTAAATATCATCATGAAGTTGTAGGTTGTAATTCACGTTTAGATACCATTCAAGCTGCTATTTTGAAAATCAAACTTCCTTTATTAGATAGTTATTGTTCTGCTAGACAAAAGGTAGCAGCTTATTATAATCAATCTTTTTCTGAAGTAAAGCAAATTACTACTCCTTATAAAGCTCCAAATACTACACATGTATATCACCAATATACAATTAAGCTATCAGGAGTTGATCGAAAAGAATTGATCGAATATCTTAATACGCATGGGATTCCTTCAATGATTTATTACCCATTGCCTGCTCATAAGCAAGGGATGTTTAAATCTTTTGGTAAAGAAAATCAAGATTTACCTATAACTAATCAATTAACGGAATGTGTTTTATCGTTGCCAATACATACTGAAATGAAACAAGAACAATTGGAATACATTACTAAACATATTATCTATTTTATAAATTTATTTGCATGAAAAAAATTGCTGTAATCGGAACAGGTTATGTCGGCTTGGTAACTGGAACCTGTTTTGCTGAAACTGGAAATCAAGTTATATGCGTAGATATAAATGAGGCCAAAGTTGAAAAAATGAGACAAGGAGTTATTCCTATTTATGAACCTCATTTGGATGTTTTATTTGAAAGAAATATCAAAGCAGGTCGGCTAACTTTTACAACTGATATTGTTGAGGGAGTTAAGGATGCTGAAATTATATTTTTAGCTTTACCAACACCTCCAGGTGAAGATGGTTCTGCTGATTTATCATATATTTTAGGTGTAGCAGAACACCTAGGTAAGATAATTACAGATTACAAGGTTGTTGTTGATAAAAGTACTGTTCCAGTTGGTACTGCAGAAAAAGTTACTGCTGCAATAAAAGCAAATGCACATGTTGATTTTGACGTAGTGTCTAATCCTGAATTTTTAAGAGAGGGATTCGCTGTTGATGACTTTATGAAGCCAGATAGAGTAGTTATTGGTACTTCTTCTGAAAGAGCAAAGAAAGTAATGGAGCAGTTATATAAACCTTTCGTGAGACAAGGAAATCCTATTATTTTTATGGATGAGAAGTCTGCTGAATTAACTAAATATGCTGCTAATTCATTCTTAGCTACAAAGATTACGTTTATGAATGAAATTGCTAACTTTTGTGAGTTAGTTGGTGCAGATGTAGATAAAGTTAGAATTGGCGTAGGTTCGGATGATCGTATCGGGAAAAGATTTTTATTTCCAGGTATTGGGTATGGAGGATCTTGTTTTCCTAAGGATGTTCAAGCATTAGTAAAGTCTGGAAAAGAAAATAATTTTTCTTTTCAGATATTAGACGCGGTAATGAAGGTGAATGAAGAACAAAAGACAGTTCTTATACCGAAGATTAAAAACTATTTTAGAGGAGATTTAAAGTCTAAAAAAATAGCTATTTGGGGCCTAGCTTTCAAACCAGATACAGATGATATTAGAGAGGCTCCTGCTTTATATATTATAGATGAATTGTTGAGTTTAGGTGCTGAAATAGTTGCCTATGACCCAGAAGCAATCGAAAATGTTAAAGGTATTTTAGGAGATAAAATTTCTTATTCAAATGATGAGTATAGTGCACTAGAAAATTCGGATGCATTGGTGATCTGTACAGAATGGGGAATCTTCAGAAATCCAGATTTTGACAAAATCACCTCACTTTTAAAAGATCGAGTAATCTTTGATGGAAGAAATTTATTTGATTTAAATGAAATGAATGAGAGAGGGTTTTATTATTCATCAATTGGTAGATCGATAATTTCATAGTTATGAGTGAGAAAAAAAGAATTTTAATTACAGGGGCGGCAGGATTTTTAGGTTCACATTTATGTGATCGTTTTATAAAAGAAGGGTATCATGTTATCGGTATGGATAATTTGATAACTGGTAGATTAAAAAACATTGAACATCTTTTCCATTTAGAAAATTTTGAATTTTATAATCACGATGTTTCTAAATTCATTCATGTTCCTGGAAAATTAGACTATATTTTGCATTTTGCCTCACCTGCAAGTCCAATTGATTACCTTAAAATACCAATTCAAACATTGAAAGTTGGTTCTCTCGGTATACATAACTGTTTGGGATTAGCAAGATTAAAGAATGCACGTGTTTTAATAGCATCAACTTCCGAAATTTATGGTGATCCATTAGTTCACCCACAAACTGAAGATTATTGGGGGAATGTGAATCCTGTTGGTCCAAGAGGTGTTTACGATGAAGCTAAAAGATTTCAAGAAGCTATGACCATGGCTTACCATACTTACCATAATGTTGAAACAAGAATTGTTCGTATTTTCAATACATATGGCCCAAGAATGCGATTGAATGATGGTCGTGTATTACCAGCATTTATTGGACAAGCTTTAAGAGGAGAGGATTTAACTATTTTTGGAGATGGATCTCAAACTAGATCATTCTGTTACGTTG
>JBKCEW010000138.1:0-30824 GCA_046304235.1 Crocinitomicaceae bacterium
CCTGGAACAATTTCATTTATTCCATTCTCCTCATCTAAAAGAAGGTAAGGGTATATTTTTTTGTTTTTTTCAGCAATAACAAACTCATGGCCATTGTAGCTAAAAATAGCAAAACCACTCTCTATCATTCTATAAAAAGCACTTGATGAATCAATCAATAAATTCTTTTCCGCATATTTTTTTTGATAAAAAATATAACTATTAATACTTGATGGAATATATTGTCCAAACATATTAAAGTCATTTTTATTCAAAAAGTGAGTATTAAATTGATTTTTATAAGATTTTACTAGATTCGATTTTGTTACTTCATAAGTGTATACTTTTTGATCTGCCAAATTATAAATTGTATAATCACCATTTGAAGCACTCAATTTTAAATTAGTCTTTTGTTTTTTGAATTTTCCTTTAAAAAAATAAATATTTGATTCATTAAAGATACACTTCCAGTTATCATTTAATTTGTAATAATTATTCTTCTTAATAAATTTTATTCCACACAAATTTAAAACAGTTTCAACACCATTTTGAATTTGATTTTTTTCTAATTCGATTAAAATTTTTGACTTTGAAAGGGAAAAAAATACTTTTCTGAACTTTAACCTACCTTGTATTTTTTTAAACAATAAACGTGAAGGATTTTTTAAAAGGGTATCAAGCTCTAAATCTTGATTAGTTAAAATCAAAATTTCTTTATCAGAATTATCAAAACAATAATTAGGGGAAAGATTTGGTTTTCTAATAAACAGAAGATAAACAACTATAGAAATTGTGATGAAAATCAAAAATAAAAGACCTATTTTTTTTCCTTTTCTCATAAATCTAATTTTGTCTGATATAAAGACTTAACTACAAACGTTTTTCTGTGATATTCTGTATATCCATTTTTAATTATACCTTCACAATGATCTTTCGTTGGATAACCTTTATTTTTTGACCATTTGTAAATCGGATATTTCGAATCTAATATATTCATATATAAATCCCTGTGAGTTTTGGCTAAAATAGAAGCAGCTGCTATTGATAAAAATCTTCCATCTCCTTTTACGAAACATTGATAAGGAAGTCCTTCTGATTTAAATCTATTACCATCAATTAGTAGTAGTTCTGGCTCGATTTTTAATTTTTTGACCGCTAAATTCATCGCTAAAAAACTAGCGTTTAGAATGTTAATTTCATCAATTTTTGAGTTATCCACAAAAGCAACACCCCAAGACAAAGCATCTTTTTCAATAATTTCTTTTAAAACAAAACGTTGCTTATCGGTTAGTTTTTTAGAATCGTTCAATAAATTATTATCGTAGTCTTTAGGTAAAATTACTGCTGCTGCTACAACAGGGCCTGACAGGCAGCCTCTACCAGCTTCATCACAACCAGCTTCAATTAATTTAGAATCGTAAAATGGTAATAAGGACATAAAAAAAGGGCTGTAAACAGCCCTAAATATTTAAAATGAATAATAACCTTTATCTATAACGTGACTAGCAATTCGTTGTCTAGCAGCTTTTGGATTAAAAGCATCTACTTTAGTAAATCTTCTAACCCCCATTAACATCATAGTAAGCTCATCTCCTTCTACAAATGAATTTAGTGCATCCTTAGAAGCTTTAGCAATTTTATCAGATGCGTCATATATATAAGTTTTGACGATATCAAGAGCTATAGTAGCCTTTACCTCACCGACAGATGAAATCATTTTTTCTACTCTTAAAAGAGCCGATTCTGCTTGATAAGTAAGTATTAACATATCAGCAACATTCATCAAAATTTCTTGTTCCTTAGCAAGAGAATTTGCTAATTTTTGAACTGCAGCACCAGCAACAAGTAATATTGATTTTTTAAAATTTTCAATATTTTCGTGAAGTTTAATAATAGTTGAATTTTCATTAGTTGAAAATTCAGGAATTGACATAAGTTCGTTAGCTACTTTTGTTGCCGCTGAAATTAGATCAAGTTCTCCTTTTAAACCTTTTTTTAACAACATATCTACAGAAAGCATTCTGTTTATTTCATTAGTTCCTTCAAAAATTCGATTAATTCTTGAATCTCTATAAGATCTCTCAACACTAGATTCTGCTGAATAACCCATTCCTCCATAAATTTGAACTGCTTCATCAACTACAAAATCTAAACACTCAGAACCAGCTACTTTTAGCATAGCACATTCTGCTGCAAATTCTTCAATTCCTTTTAATGTTGCTTTACTTTTTTCCAAACCTTCCTCAACCAAAGCATCTATGGCATCTTCAATATTTTGACCAGCTCTATAAGTTGCTGATTCTAATACAAAAGTTCTAATAACTTGTTCAGCAATTTTAGAACGTATTGCACCGTATTTGTTTATCGATCTTCCAAATTGCTCTCTATCTTTAGCATATTTAAGTGTGTCTACTATAGTCTCTTTTGAGCCACCTAATACACCTGCAGCTAATTTTATTCTACCGATATTTAAGATATTTAATGCAATTTTAAACCCGTTCCCTCTATCAGATAATAGATTAGAAACAGGAACCTTAACATTATTGAAAAAAATCTGACGAGTTGAAGAACCTTTAATACCCATTTTCTTTTCTTCTGGATTTAAAGTAATTCCTTCAAAACTTGCTTCTACTAAAAATGCAGATAAATTAGTATCATCATCAATTTTTGCAAAAACAGTAAACAAATCAGCAAAACCGCCATTTGTAATCCACATTTTTTGACCATTCAAAACATAATGTGAACCATCTTGACTTAAGACTGCTTTCGTTTTCCCAGAATTAGCATCAGAACCAGATGAAGGCTCAGTTAAACAGTAAGCCGCCTTCCATTCACCTGTGGATAATAGAGGAGCGTACTTAACCTTTTGATCATCATTTCCATAGTACAATAATGGTAATGTTCCAATTCCCGTGTGAGCTCCATAAGCAACTGAAAAAGAATGACCTTTTCCAAGGTATTCAGTAGCTAGAAGTGATGTTTTAAAATCTACACCCATTCCACCATAAATCTCCGGAACAGACAATCCTAATAAACCTAATTCACCAGCCTTATCGAGTATTTTAACCATTAACCCTTCCTCCATTGAATCAATTCTATCCAAATTTGGAAATATCTCTTGATCAATAAAATCACTACACATTGAAGCAATCATAAGTTGCTCTTCAGTCCACTCTTCAGGAGTAAATATCTCATTGAAGTTTGTTTTAGAAATTAAAAACGCACCTCCTTTATTCTTATAGTTGCTCATAAATCTTTTTTATTAAAAATAATCAAATAATCGAGATTTTTCTAATCATTGTATTATTTTTTCCCGTAATTCTAAATAAATAAACACCTTTATTCAAATAATTCAAATCTAAAGTATTGTTTAATGAATTTAGATTAAATGAGGTTACTAATTTACCATCAGAATTCTCAATAGATAAAAAGACTTCTTCAGTTAATTCAATAAAAACTTGACCAAAAGAAGGGTTTGGATAAATTTTATTTTTAGTTTCAAATTCGTTCTCTGAAAGAGAAAGTAATTTTTCAATCATAAAATCTTTATTTTTTTCGCAACTTAAAGCATCCTTTATTATAACACTATAAGTTTTATCACCTTCTATTCCAATTCTATTTTTAGAAGTTACTGAATCATTCCAAAAAAAACTATAAGGTGGGGTACCTCCTGAAACAAATAAAAATATTTCACCTTTTGATTTTGATGTTTCATTTGTAAAGGTTGAACCTACCCTTAAAGAATCAGGTGAACTTAAAATAACTTCTGTAGAATCGGAACAATTTGCTTCATTAAAGACTTTTACAAGATAAGTTCCAGCTAATAACTTTGTATTAAATACGGTATTGGTTTGATTGGCATTCCAAAATATTTTTGTCAACTTATTTTCATCTTCAATTTTCATGGATACATAACCATTTGCTACACCAAAACAAGTAGGATGAGATATTGAGTCAACAGTAATTCTAGGTGGAGTATTAAAACTTAGAATGATATTATTCGTATCAAATTTACAGCTAAATTTATCCTCTAATGAAATTGAATATTTTCCTACTTTCGCATTTGGCAAAATAGAATCTTTAATGGAATTATTCCAAGTGAATTTATAAGGAAAACTACCGTTTCTAGGTATCGCTATAAGCGAGCCAATACCCGAAATACAATCAGCTCTATTTTCTTTTATACTAACCCCTAAATTACAATATGGAGAACAATACATCCTTATAGACGGAACTAATTTATAAGCTCCTGAAAAATATGTATCTAAAGTCTGAAAATTTGCTTCCCCTATCTTTACATAAACAGCTTCCTCAGAAAAATATTTATTTGTCATTTTAACAGCTAAAGAAGATCCATTCGTATACTTATTAATTGCAATTAAATAATTACCTGAATCAAGCTTCAATCGACTCAAAAAACTATCCGTAACTTTTAAGATAACTTTAGAAACTGTATCACCCGAGTTAATTGTATAAACAGCACTATAGCCAATTGGATTAGAAAGTGGGATTTTATTAATAATCGGATAAACGACTGCCTGAAAATTACTACCAACAGCCATATTTTTTTTATCCAACATAACATAAATAGAATCAATATAGGAAGCTCGATTAATTTCAAACATAGTACCAATTGTTATTGTATTAGAGCTTGTTAATCCCAACACACTTACTAACTGATTATCATCCCTTGCATATTCATTCAAAGAAACAATTGCATTAAATTTCAATTCATTATTTTCTTTGATCGTATCATATTTATTTTCAATTGAAAAATCGAATTCAAATGAATCAGTTAATTCATTTGAATATATAGTTCCAAAATCTATATTAATTGTATCTTTTTGTCTTATGTTATATATACTTTTCGAATATTCTTTAATTATTTTTTTTTGATTGACCGTACTGTAAACCTTTAAGTTAAAAATTGAAGTGTCAGCTAATTTAGATCCTTGATTTGTAAATAAACAATTTAAAGGTAAAGGAATTAATTGCGTTGAAGGTATAATTGAGTACTTTGTTAAATCAGAACTAAGAATTTTTAAATCCACCCATGGATTTACTTTTTTTAACTGAACATCATCCACTGCCAAACCATCTCTCAAAGCATTATTATCGTTAAATCTAAATGCAATCAATACATTAGATTTATTAATTAAATTAGAAAGATCTATGTGATTTTCCTGCCATTGATTACTTGGCATTACATTTGCAACAAAAATCCAACTTATACCATTATCAATTGAATATTCCACAGACGCAAGTGAACCTAATTTACCAGTAAAAAATGAATTAAAACTTAAAACGATAGAAGTCGATATATTTGTAAAATCTTGTTTAGGTAAAATCAATCTATCTTCTGATTTATTACAATTTTCTCCCCCTAGATTATAACTACACGAAACGTCACTTGTGTAGGCAAATTTTGTATGGTTTGGCACAAACCATAATGTTTCAGCATTTATTTTGAAAATTGCAGTTAAACTATCCCCTACTTGAAAGATTTTATCGTTAGACAACCCTTTTTTAGACCAGTCATTTGGTAACAAACTATTTTCATCTAAAACACCTTCAAAATTTTCAGAAAATAAAAGCTGTGCTTTTGATTCTATAGTAAAAAGAAAAAAAAGGAAAATAAATATGATTTTATAAAGGATGCGCATTAGGTATACTATAACAAATCAAATATAACGATTATGTATCAATTGAAAAAATAAGCAAAAAAAAAGGCCGGAAATTCCGGCCTCTTTATCTTAGAATAAAATTGATTAATCTTTAATCACTTTTTGAGTAAATACTCCTTCAGCAACTTTGATATTTACAAAGTAAACACCTGATACTAAACTTGAAGTATTAAAAGTAACATCAGAAGAAACTTTAGAATCAATTACTTGACCTGCAACATTTACTAATTCTACTGTAGCAGCAGATTTAGAATCAAATTTAACAGTTAAAGATTCTTTTACTGGATTAGGATAAACTGATAAGTTAGAGATAGCTAATGCAGCGATAGAAGCAGTACCAGCTTTCACAGTTACAGCAGCGTCAGCTGAACAAGAATTAGCATCTTTCACAACAACTGTATAATCACCTTTACCAACAGTTACTTCAGCAGTTGCACCAGCAGATGCTGACCACTCATAAGTATATGGAGCAGTACCACCTGTAGCAACAACACTTGCCTTACCATCGTTAGTTTTATCATTAGAAGCGTCTACTGAAGAAGCAGTAGCTGAAAGCACTGCAGGCTCATTAACAGTTAATTTCGCTTCAGTTGAACAACCATTAGCATCAGTTACAACAAATGTACGCTCACCAGCTTTAACACCAGTTTGTTCGCCTTCACCTGTGTAAGGAGCAAAACCACCTACTGTACCAGCAACATTTACTTTTGCATCACCACCATTACATAAAATAGGATCAACAAGTGTAGCAGTTGTAGAAGCTAATGAAGAACTAATTGGGAATAAATGTCCAAAAGTTACTTGTGCTGCATTTTTAAAATAACCATAAGGTAAAATATAATCAACCATAAAAAGTGAATCAGACTTTGTCAAACTATCTAATTTTGTATCAACAGTTAAAGAAGCTGCTTTATAATCAATAAACTTCACAAATTTAGTTGATCCAATACCATTTTGAACTGTAGAATAAAAGAAATAGTTATCTCCATAACCAAGGTATTCTTGGAAAAATGCTAACTTATTTAAAGTTGGATTTTCAATCACATTTCTATTTTTTGAATCAAAAGTCACAGAAACTGAACCATCGTCTCCTTTACAAACATCGTTTGCTTTAGGATCTGAATCTACAGTATACTCAACTACAGGGTACATTAACCAATCTGATTCTAAACCAACAACTCCATCATCAAAAGCAGGGTAATAGTTGAATGATGCTGTTCCTCCTTTGTTAGAAGCAACACCTAACAAACCTGCGTAAGAATTATAAGTTTTTAAATCTTGTGTAATGTTAGTTTCAGCAACTGTTTGAGATTGGTTTACAGTATAAGTATACTGACCTGTTTGACCAGTAATATAAGTACCTGGAAGAACATTTTCACCTGAAATAAAAAAGTCATTGAACGGTGCATTCCAAGATACAAAACCTCCTTTGAAATATCCATATACATCTAAAGCCCACCCCGCAAATGTAGAATCGTTTTGGATAGCTTTATTAACAGTTAAAGTTGTTCCACTGATACTAGCAACTGCTCTTGTAGAACCATAATAAGCACCAGTAGCAGTTACCCCAACTGAGTCAGTTTCAACTGCAGGTAAAACTTCAATCATGAATGTATCTGAAATATTAATTGGAGAAATAGGAGTAAACCATCTAGCAGAACTTGTAGGGTTACCAGAACCACTATTCACTCTATTAATATTCAATTCAACAGGAACAATTGAATCTAATTGATTTGTTTTCTTTGATCTTAATGTAACTAAAGCAACAACCGGAGTATTGTCATGGTATGCAGTCAAAGAAATAGCAAACGAACTCAATTTTAAAGGTTGAGAGTTATCGTATCTTTGATTAGCAGATAAAAACTCAGTATCATTACCTGACTTGTACATTTTCAATTTCATTGTTCTGTTTGTACTATATGCATGGTGAGGGTGACCATAAGTCTTTTTGTTACCAGCAATTGACAAGGTATCCTTAATCGTTTTAGTGACAAGTCTTTTTTTAGTATTCACTTGACCTACCACTGTTGGATTAACTTCAGTTTTAGAATCAAAATCAGAGTTAATTACAAACTCAGTATTGATTGCTTTTCTTGCAATTCCTTTATACAAGGATTTTTGAGCATTCACTGCAAAACCAGCTGCAAACACCGCAAATGATAATAATAATTTTTTATTCATATAAATTAATTTAAATTAACTTAACAAAAATAATCTAAAAACGAATTGAGTCTGATATTTTTGATTCTTTTTTTTTAAACATGTTATCAAAAAAGAAGGTTGCTCTTTAGGAGCAACCTCAACAGATACATATTATTGATTTACAACATTTCAAACACACCAGCAGCACCTTGACCTGTTCCAACACACATCGTTACCACTCCATATTTTTGATTTCTTTTTTGTAATTCATTCATCATTTGTACCGATAATTTTGCTCCTGAACAACCTAGAGGGTGACCTAATGCTATTGCACCACCGTTAACATTAACTATTTCTGGATTTAAATCAAGCTCCTTCATAACAGCAACAGACTGACTTGCGAACGCTTCATTTAATTCAAATAAGTTCACGTCACTCATTTTAATTCCCGCTTGCTCTATTGCTTTTGGAATAGCACCCACTGGTCCCATCCCCATAATTCTAGGTTCTAAACCTACAACGGAATAACTCGCTAATCGAGCAATCGGTTCTAAATTTAATTCTTTCACCATTTTTTCAGACATAACCAACACGAATGCAGCGCCATCTGAGGTTTGAGAAGAATTTCCTGCAGTAACACTTCCGCCATTTGCAAACACAGGTTTTAATGCACCCAATGCTTCTAAAGTACTATTACGAGGTCCTTCATCTGTATCTACTACAAACTTTTTAACTTGGCGTTTTTCATTTGCATCTAAATAGATATGTTCAACTTCTATAGGAACGATTTCATTTTTAAATCTTCCTTCTTCAATCGCTTTTAGGGCTTTCAAATGAGAATTTAATGCAAATTCATCTTGTTGTTGTCTTGAAACACCAAACTGTTTTGCAACTGCTTCAGCGGTTAACCCCATACCCCAATACCATTCAGGATGTTCTTTAGCAACCGTAGCACCTGGAACGATTCTCCAACCACCCATTGCCATTATAGACATCGATTCTGCTCCACCGGCTATGATACAATCAGCCATACCTGCATTTATTTTTGCAGTAGCCATCGCAATTGTCTCTAAACCAGAAGAACAATACCTATTAATTGTAATTCCAGGAACTTTTACCGTATTTAATCCCATTAAAGAAATCATACGCCCCATATTCAACCCTTGCTCTGCTTCGGGTGTTGCATTTCCAACAATCACATCATCAATCCTTTCTGGATCTAATTGAGGAATTGTTTTTAAAATATGTTTAATTACTGAAGCGCCTAATTCATCTGGCCGAGAAAAACGAAAACCTCCTTTTCCAGCTTTACCAATTGCAGTTCTATATCCTGCTACTATGTATGCGTTTTGACTCATGACTTTTAGATTAAAGACAAAAAGAACAAAGAATAAAGACTTGTTAATCTTGCCTGATTTTTTTATTTATAATTTAAATTATACTTGAATATATAGATTTTTTAAACCCTGATATCATTTTTTGAATTTCAATCACTTTATTATGACAATCTAAAATATCAACTTCGAATAATTCAGAAATTAAAATTAACTGCGTTTCTAATTCAAATGAAGATGAAATTGCAATATTTAGAAAATGAATAAATTCTTTTTCACTAGTTCTACCAGAGCCCTCTGCTATATTGGATGGAATTGAAACTACAGATCTGTTAATTTGAGAACAAAGTCCAAACTTTTCTTCAAAGGGTAAAGACTTTGTACATTGATAAACCATCTTAACTAAAAACATTGATTCTTTCCAAATCTTCAATTCTCTAAAATTATGTTTCATTGAAGTCTTTTTTCTTTATTCTTTAAATCTTTTTTCTAATTAATTACGTAATATCTTCCCAAACTTCAATATGCTTTCCAAACGTTCTAATGTTTTTCGCTGTTGACATAATTCTAAAAATGCTTTTCTTTCAAGATCTAGAACATATTGTTCTGAAACCAATGTGTTTTCAGACAAATCACCTCCGGCTAATACATACCCTAGTTGTTCGGAAATAACTTGATCATGTTCAGACATATAGTTTCCGGATAACATTGAATGTGCTCCGACGTAAACAATACCTAATGCTTCTTTACCTAAAACGGTAATATTTTTCAATCTTTTTGGAGCAATATAACCCGCATTTGCCAATTCTAAACACGCTTGTTTTGCTCTTAGCAGATGAAAATCTCTACTTACAACTACTTCATCAATTCCTTTTCTTAAGTATCCTAAATCAAAAGCTTCGTATGCAGAAGTTGAAACTTTGGCTTGTCCAATGGTTAAAAACTTATCTCTGAAACGATTGATTTTAATGTCTCCTGCTTGTAGCTCGTCCGAAAGTCTTTTTGCAAATTCTTTTGTTCCACCACCACCAGGAATCAAACCAACACCAAACTCAACCAATCCCATGTATAATTCAGCATGTGCAACTACTTTATCAGCATGCATAGACATTTCGCAACTTCCACCCAATGCTAAATTATGTGGAGCAACGACCACAGGAATATTTGAATAACGAATACGCATCATGACATCTTGAAAAGCTTTGATCGCGAAATTTAATTCATCATACTCTTGCTCGATAGCCATCATAAAGATCATACCAACGTTAGCTCCAGCAGAGAAATTTTGACCCGTATTGTAAATAACTAAGCCTTTATAATTTTCTTCTGCTAAATCAATTGCTTTATGAATACCAGCCACTACTCCTCCACCAATCGTATTCATTTTAGTATGAAATTCAAGATTCAAAATTCCATCTCCTAAATCAACAATTGTAGTATCTGCATTTTTCCAAATGGTATTCGTTTCTCTTAAATTATCAAGTATTACTAATTTTTCAGTTCCTGGAATTACCTCATAGTTTTTATTAAACTGATTGTAATACAATTTATTTCCATTTTCTTTTTTATAGAAACTAAATTCTTTTTTGTTTTCAATTTCGCTAATCCAAGCAGGAATTGTTTTACTAGATTTGTTTATAAAATCTAATCCTTGTTCGAAACCAACAATATCCCAAGTTTCAAATGGACCTAATTCCCATCCAAAACCAGCTTTAATAGCATCGTCAATTTTATATAACTCATCAGATATTTCTGGAATACGATTAGCTACATAAGCAAATAATCCTCCAAAAATATCTCTATAAAACTCTCCTGCTTTATCGTTTGCATGTAACAAGAAAAAAGTTCTTTTTTTCAAATCTTCAATTGATTTCGCTTGTTCTAAAGATGAAAATTTAACTTTTTGAGAAGACTTATATTCAATTGATTGTAAATCCAATACTAATATTTCAGATTTACCGTTTTCTAATTTAGCTTTTTTATAAAACCCTTGATTTGTTTTGGAACCCAAACAATTATTTTCAATCATACTTGCAATGTAGGAAGGTAATTTAAATACATCTACCTCTTCATCATCTTTACAATTTTCTCGTAACCCGTTTGCTACATGAACAAGTGTATCCAAACCAACTACATCACATGTTCTAAAAGTTGCAGATTTAGGTCTACCTAAAACAGGACCTGTTAATTTATCAACCTCTTCAACCGAAAGTTTGAATTTCTCAACAGAATGAAATAAAGACATAATTGAATAAACACCCACTCTATTAGCAATAAATGCAGGAGTATCTTTACATAGTACCGTTTTCTTACCTAAAAACCTACTTCCAAAATCCATCAAAAAATCTATTACCTCATTCGATGTTTGAGGTGTTGGTATAATTTCAAGTAACTGTAAATATCTAGGAGGATTGAAAAAATGGGTTCCACAGAAATGAGTTTTAAAATCTTCAGATCTTCCTTCCAACATAAAATGAATCGGAATACCCGATGTATTAGAAGAAATTAAAGATCCGTGTTTCCTGTATTTCTCCACTTGGTCAAATATACTTTTCTTGATATCTAGCCTTTCAACAACTACTTCAATAATCCAATCGCAATCAGAAATACGATACATATCATCTGTAAAATTTCCAGTAGAAATTCTATCGGTAAACTTTTTCGAATAAATCGGAGAAGGATTGGATTTTAAAGCAAATTCTAGAGAATCATTAACTATTCTGTTTTTAAACTTTACATCATCCAATGTCAACCCTAATTTAAGATCTTTATCCGTTAATTCTTTGGGTTGAATATCTAAAAGTAGGACTTGACAACCTATGTTTGCAAAATGACAAGCAATTCTAGAACCCATTACTCCTGATCCTAAAACTGCAACTTTTCTTATCGCTCTATTCATCCTTTGTTAATTTGATATCAAAAAAATGAAATTCTGAAATGACTTTCATGTATTTGAATATTTATAAAAAAATAAACGAAGTATAAACTTCGTTCATTAAATATACAAAAAATAACTTTGGAGTTTTAATATCGAAGTTAAATAATCAACTTCACCACTCAATCGAAGATATAGAAACTGTACCTTTCATCAAGGCAATTTTTTCGTTTTTTTGATTAAAAACATAAATACTATAAAAAGCAACGTTTTTATTTAACGATTCTTCTTTTGAAAAAACAGTTAAACAATCTCCTTCCATTACTTTTTTAAAATAAGAAAAGGAAGTATCAATAGTTACAGATTTGTACCCATTTGAATTAGAAGCAAAGGCAAGACAAGAATCTGCTAATGAATAAGCTATACCACCGTGAGCTATATTGAAGCCGTTTAGCATCAAATCATTTACATTTAAGCTTAAAGTGCACTTCCCTTTATCCAATTCAATTATTTGTACACCAAGCCATTTGCTAAATGCATCATTAGAGAGCATTAAATCAACGATTTCGCTTGGTGATTTCATGTTAATTATTGATAGTTCTTGTCAATAAAACAATAGCAGCAAGTGCAACAATAAATAATTGAGTTGCTGTTTCATCATCTAACTCTGTACCATCTTCATCCGGCTCGGAAACCTCAACGATCATAAAACGAGTAAAATGAGGTTGATCGCAGAAATCATCTAAAATCTCTTCGTTATCAGTATCGAAATATTCATCTAACATTTCGTGAAATGGCTCTTGAAAAGCATCGATATGCTCTTCTGTAACTTCACCTATTTCTACTCCTTCGTTTTTGAATGCTTCGATTATTAAACTAAAATAGTACATGATTAACCCCTCAAGCATTTCATTTTCATACTCTTCAGCGGCAGACATCAAATAACCAAGTAAAACAGGTTGTTTTTCTTCTTTTAAAGATAATTGTTCTACAAACTGATTCTCGTCTAAACTGTCAATTAAAGCAATCGCTTTAAGAATACTTTCGTGTGTAATGTGTTTCATTGTATCTGTATTAATATGTAAAAAAAAAGCCATCTTAACGATGGCTCAACATTATCTGTTTAACATCACTGGCATAACCAGCATTAAAATATCTTCGTGTTCATTGTCTCCATTCGATGGAACAAGCAAACCAGCCCTAGAAGGAACACTCATTTGAATTTTAACTTCAGAAGATTCAATATTAGAGAGCATTTCCATTAAGAATCTTGCATTAAATCCAATTTCCATATCATCACCATCATAATTACAAGTCAATCTTTCTTTTGATTCATTAGAAAAATCTAAATCCTCAGCAGAAATAGATAACTCTGCTCCAGCGATTTGCATTTTTATTTGGTGTGTAGATTTATTAGCAAAAATAGACACACGTTTAATAGCACTCAAAAATTGTTGTCTATCGATAGTTAATACGTTTGGATTTTCTTTTGGAATTACTGCTTCATAATTAGGATACTTACCATCAACTAAACGACAAGTCAAAACAATGTCATTAAAAGTAAAAACAGCATTTGAATCATTAAACTCTACCAAAACTTCTTCATCACCTCTTAAATTTGACTTTAAAAGATTTAATGGTTTTTTAGGTAGAATAAATGCCCCATTAGATGTCGAAACAATGTCCGTTCTTTTATACCTAACTAATTTATGAGCATCAGTAGCAACGAAAATAATTTCAGCAGGTGAAAACTGACAATAAACACCACTCATCACTGGTCTTAGCTCATCATTACCAGTAGCAAAAATTGTTTTATTAATTGCTTTAGAAATGATATCAGCAGAAATTTTCACAGAATTACTCCCCTCAACATTTGGTGATTTAGGATAATCATCCCCATTAAATCCAACCATTTTAGATTTTCCATTATCATAGGAAATCTCAATACCATAATTTGATTTATCAACCAAGAAAGTACAAGGTTGTTCTGGTAGATTTTTAAGTATATCTAAAAGTAATTTAGCAGGAATGGCAATTTTACCTGACTCATTTGCGTCCACTGTTAATGAAGTTTTCATTGTTGTTTCAACATCTGAAGCAGAAACAACTAATTGTCCATCATTAATTTCAAAGAGAAAATTATCTAATATAGGAAGTGAATTATTAGTAGTTAAAACACCACTAATACTCTGCAAATGACGTAAAAGTAAATTACTTGATACTATAAAATTCATAGTCTAATTTTTTTTCAAAGTTAGCAATAAAAAAATAAGATTTATTCTGGATTTAAACCAAAATATAAATGTCCCATTAATAATGGATTAAAAACAAAATATTGACATTTTACTAGTTGACCACTTGGAATCATACACCAAAATCTATCTTGATTATAAGAAACAGTATCTCCAAAAATATCCTCTGTTTTCTTTTCAAAAGGGATTCTATACATTTTTAACATGGTAGATTTACCAGAAATTTGTTTTAAATTAAATATACAAAATGGTTTTGAACGCTTAATAGAATCTACTTGTTTTTGCTTAAGCGTATAGTTAACACTTTCAAAATGTATCTTTTTAAAATTATTCAGATAAGTTATAGCCATAGTAGTATCGAGTTTTTTCAAAATACGACCTCCTACCTTAACTAGATAGTTTGAACCATTTTTTTTCACGGAAAAACTTCTTTTTGGATTTTCAATCAATTTTACATCAACGTTAGCAATTACGTTTCTCTCTAATGAAAATAATTCAGTACAAATCCATCTTCTAGGATCAGCAAAAAATCTAGGTTCTATAATACCTTCCAACCCCTTAACCTTCATAATTACTGGTAAATCACTTTTTTCATTTGGAGTCTCTAGCTGCATATATGTACCATAATGATCTTGCGTAGAAAAACCAACATACCATGTTTTAAACCATTTACCATTTTGATAAATTTCAACTTTAGTATGATTACTCATCAGCTTACCGGTTATATTTTTTCTAGCATTTTCAGGGACATAACCTTTAAATTGAATGTTCCTAAAAGTTTCTAAAATAGTATGAACGGGAGCTTGTGTGACACATTCCCCATTCGATTTTATCCAACTATCGTTGTTTTTAACTAACTCAATTTTATTTTTATACGAATCAGAAATTATAATTTTATCAACACTAGAGGTATCTTTAACTTCAAAATCCAATAATTCAGTATCTGATTTTCCTCTAACTCGTACCAAATTAGTTGCAAAAAAGCCCAACAATCCAACTATCACGATTATAATTACAAGTGAAGTTGTTTTTTTATTATTTCCCATTACTTTACAGTATATTTTCTTTTTCTTAGATAAAATAAAATTCCACCAAACAAAACTATTATCATTGAGGGAATTAATGTATTAATTATTTTGTAAAACCCAGATTCATTTTTAACCTTCTCTTTATCAATCGCATGAATATCAATTTGTTTACTTCGAATATCTAATACTGAATGGTCACCCATCATATAATCGACTAAATTCTGAAAAAACTCTTGATTTCCGTAAATCAATGGCTGCATATTAGCCATAGCCATGGTTTCATCCATTTTTAAGTTATTAAATGTTGATGGCTTGAACATATAAATACTATCAGACCCTCTCAGCAATGAATCGTACTTATTTTCAATAAATCTACCATTACCAACAACAAATATTTTTCCCTCTCGCTTACTTTTATCTAAAAAATTAACAGCAGGGTTATTTATAAAATCTCCTACTATTCTATTTTTGAAATGAGATTGAAAATTTCCTTCAATTACAGCTGCAATCGTTTTTTTGTTTGATTCATCATCAGGTGTTGGGTTTAAACGAGGATTTGGGCCATAATTCTTGTACATAATCAAACTAATCATAGGAGCCAATCCTGAAACAGTTGAGTTAGTAGAACTAGTCAAAACAGCCTTTTTACTGTTTTTATCATCACCAACAAACTCAATTTCGGATACGTAATTAAAAAGAACAGGATCTAGATTTCTAGCGACTGGATGATCAGTATTAGAAGACCTAACACCATAAAACCAGGGTATTAAATATTGTTTTGCAGTAGGTATTAATTTAGGGGCACATTGTACATCAAAAACCAAATTATCGTTGATTTTTACTCCATAATCAAATAACATTTTATCAATGTTTAAATTATGTCTTGTAGTATGTGTAAAACCCTTTCTCTTCAATGAATCCTCTTGAATAGCTAATTTATCAATGAAACACATTAGTCTCCCTCCGTTCATCAAAAATTGATCTATCAAGTATTTATCTTTATCTGAAAATGGTTTAGTTGGTCTAGCGATGATCAAACCAGTAACTCCTTTTAAAGCTTCTATCGAATCCTTCAACTCTATATCTTCAACAGAATAATAGGGAGATAATAACGCTCTAACTCGCTGTGTCTGCTTAAAAGCTAATTCTCCATGGCCTTGTAAAAACGCAATACGAGGTTTGATATTTTGTGTTGCTCTTTTGATGGAGCTAATTAAAATATATTCTAAATTATTTATAGAATTTTGGATTTGTGAACCAAATTGATCATTTAACTCGTAAAATTTACCTTGAGGAGTACCGGGTAAAAACTGGACATGTGAAACAGTACTTCCATTATATTCAACCTCTGCACCTGGCCAAATAAGCATTTGATTGTTAGAACCATCCTTCATGAACATCAAATCCATCGGCATGATTCCTTTGCCTTTATTATAAAGTGTTTGAAATAGAAATGTCTTATCTTGTTCTGAACCTTCATTCGGGTCGATGAATTGATATTCAATTCGCTTTCCGGCAAAATGTTTAAATTCTTTCAACTTATCCTCAATAGCATTTCTGAAGGATTTTAACTCAGCAGGAAGATTTCCTTCTAAATAAATTTTTAATAAAACACGATCTTTAAAATTTGACTCATCCTCAAGATAATTTTCAGTGTTTTTAGCTAGTGAAAAACGTTTATCCTCAGTAAAATCAAACCTAACATAGAGAAGGGATGCTATCACATTCAATATTACAATACCAACAATTACAACTGTTAGGTAAGACCAGTTAAAAATATTTCTTTTCGATTTCAAAATGAGATTATTTTTTTAATGATTTTAAAACAGTTAGTGAACTAAATACAAAAATGGTAATCACTGAAAGAAAATACATTAAGTCACTCGTATCTACTACTCCTTTTTTAATAGATTCATAATGATATGAAGCACTTAAATATCTAATTATCAAATCAAAATCTCCCATTAAATTAAATGAACCTAATAAATTCAATCCATCGTACAAAAACCAACAAAAAAACATAGCTAAAATAAAGGCAACAATCTGACTATTCGTTAATGAAGATGAAAAAATACCAATAGAAATGAATGTAGCGCCCAATAAAATCAAACCTAAATATGAAGTAATCGTAGCACCATCGTCTATTACACCTACAGGATTGCCTAAAGAATACATCGACCAATAATAAATTAATGTCGGTATTAATGCTATTATTAATAAAATAACTGATGATAAATACTTGGCCATTATTATTTCAAAATCTGAAATTGGTTTTGTAAATAAAACTTCAATGGTGCCATTTTTCCTTTCCTCAGCAATAGACTTCATTGTAATTGCAGGAATTAAAATCAAAAAAATAGTTGGTGAAAGATTGAAAAAAGGAATCAGATCAGACTCCATACCCTCAAGCAAATTTGTGTTGTAGGAAATTACCCAATGAAATAAACCGGAGGTAAGTAAAAAGATTATAATAAAAACGTAACCTATAATTGAGGTTAAAAAACTTTTTATCTCCTTTATCAATAAAGAATACATAATTAAAATGATCTAATTGGTCTAAATGTAAGTGCAGTACCTTTATGTTCAGCATTACCTCTTTCAGCAGTTCCAAAATTGAAATGCCAAGCTCCCAAAGAGAAATTTTCAGTTGAACTCCAATATTTACCAGAAGAAAAACCACCTAATCCATTAGCATGCAACTGACTATACATCAACTCTAATTCACCAATTGAAGGTAAATACCAATCATCATATCCATCAACTTCATATTCATCACAATATTTTGCTGCTGACATTTCTTCACACATATCTACTATATCTTTGGTGTTTTGTTCTCCATCTCCCACATCTTCTCCATCAGCTCCATCAATTAAAGAACCGTAACATCCCCACTTTAGACCTCCTTTTTTATCTTTAGGCGCTGCACACAACCCTTTACCCCAAATATTAATTTTAAAAATATATCCTCCTTTATAAATGTCCCCAATCTTATGTTTGGATTTTGCACAAGAAAATAAAGAAA
This sequence comes from Crocinitomicaceae bacterium, assembly GCA_046304235.1. Taxonomy (GTDB): domain Bacteria; phylum Bacteroidota; class Bacteroidia; order Flavobacteriales_D; family Crocinitomicaceae; genus CANHVK01. The sequence continues at coordinate 18,317 of JBKCEW010000138.1, forward strand.
GTAATAAGACACAAGCTACAAAGTATCTAATCATATGTTGTTGTTTTAATATCAAAGTATCAAAAATAAAATTTTTAAAGGAATAATTATTTATTTTTAGTCAATTTAAGGTGTCGATAAAGACACAGGAATAATTTTTCCATTTAACCATTGATTCGCATTCAATGTAAAATCAACGATATATTCTGCCATTTTGGAGGCTGAAACCGGTGCTTGATATCCTGGAAATGCTTGTTCTAACATATTTGTTTGAGCAGCACCCAAACAAAGGCAATTAAAACTGATGTTTGAATCCTTGAATTCTTCAGCTAACATCTCTGTCAAATTTGTTAAAGCAGCTTTTGAGGATGAATAACTTGATAAACCAGAAAATTTCACAGATCCTTGAAATGCCCCCATAGAACTTACAGTAACCACATGCGAATTTGGATTATTCATTTTTGGTATAACAACTTGAAAGACATTAAAAGCAGAAAGTACATTAACTTTGTAACTTGATAATATTTCTTCTTCAGATAATTCTAAAAATGGTTTATTTATCAATTTACCAGCATTAAAAACAAGAAAATCAATCGACTGAAAACTATCCAAAAATTGATGTAAATCTGTTTTTAAATTCGTAGATTCTAAATCTATATTTTTACAAATAACATTATCTAACTTTTCGAAATCAGTATTCGATTCTACATTTCTAGAAATGGCTAACACTGTATTTGCATTATTTAGAGCAAATAATTTGGTCAATTCTTCACCAATCCCCGTACTTGCACCTACAATTAGAATATTTTTATGCATCGTATGATAATACAATTTTATCAGTTGTAGGATGAGATTGACATGTTAAAACATAACCATCTTTTACTTCTTCATCTGTAAGAGAATAATTCATCAACATCAACATATCACCTTCCAATACTTTTGCACGACAAGCACAACACACTCCACCTCTACAAGAATATGGAGGATCAACTCCTTGATCATTTAATGCTTCAAGTATTGTTTTATCTTTTGCGTTATAATCAAATTCGATCTTTTCTTGATCCAAGATAACAGTAACTTCAGTTCTACCAGGATAAATCTCTTTTGCTTCAGTATTCTCTTGTTTCATTAAAACAGGTGTAGTAAATAATTCAAAATGAATTTTATCTTTATTCACACCAAACATTTCCAATACAGTCTTAGCATTTAAAATCAATTCCTCTGGCCCACACATATAATACGCATCAGCTTTCAATAGATTAAGGTCAGACTTTATTATTTCAGTGATTTTTTCTTTGTTTAATCTTCCTTGCAATTCACCATCTACTTTTTCTTGTGAATAAGCAAATGTTGTTTTAGTATTTCTTAAGTTGGCTAAATCAGATTTAAACATCACTGAATCAGAAGTTTTATTACCATAAAACAATCTAAAATCAGCTACTTCATTTTCTAATTTTTTAACCATCGATAAGATTGGTGTAATACCACTTCCAGCAACAAATGAAACGATAAAACGAGCATTTGAATCAAGTTTAAAATTACCTTGAGGTTCAGAAACCAATAATTCATCACCCTGATTTAAATTTGTCAATGCCCAATTAGAGAATTTCCCATAAGGAACTTTCTTAACAGCGATTGATAACTGTTCGGATGGTGCGCTACAAATTGAATACGATCTTCTTAATTCCTCACCATCAATAGTTTTAATAATGGTAAGGTATTGACCAGCCACAAAATCAAAATTTGATTTTATATCATCCGATAATTCAAAAGAAATCTTGACACTATCATCCGTCAATTTATGAACACCACTCACAGTTAAATTGTGAAAACCTTGGTGTTTTTGTGTCTCTTTTTCTTGTTTTGAACCGAATATTTTTGAAAAAATCCCCATATTAAATTATTTAATCGTCAAATGAAACTACTAATTTTTCTGATGTTGGGTGTGCTTGACAAGTTAAAATATAGCCTGCTTCAACCTCATCAGGTTCTAATGCATAATTTACAGTCATTTTCGCTGTACCTTCTAAAATTTTCGCTTTACAAGTACAACAAACCCCACCTTTACAAGCAAATGGTAAATCTGCACCTGCATCTAATGCTGCATCTAAAATATTTTTTTCGTTGGATGCTAAATTTATATCCAATTCTTCACCGTCTAAAATCACTTTAACTCTAGCGGTAATTATTTCTTCGTTTACCTGTTGCTCAACGACTTTGGTCACCGTACCAAAAAGTTCAAAATGCACTTTTTTAGTATCAAAATTATTTTCGATGTAAGCTTCTTTTACTCCTAAAATCATCGATTCTGGTCCGCAGATAAATACCCCATCGGTTTGATCAATCGGCACCAAAGTCTTGATTATCGCATTCGCTTTTTCTTTATCTATCCTACCTGATTGTAATTTATTTCCTAAACTCTCTCTCGATAAAATATGAATCACTCTGAATCTCTCCATGTACAAATTCTTAAGTGCTTCTAATTCTTCACGAAAAATGATAGAATTAAACCCTTTATTTCCATATACCAAAGTTGCTTCTGCCGTTTTGCTCTGTGAAAGTATCGTTTTAATCATAGAGAACACAGGAGTTATTCCTGAACCAGAAGCATAAAAAACAAACGATTTAGTTTCAATTTCTTCAGGTAAAAGAAAATTCCCCATCGGAGTCATCACTTCAACAGACTCTCCTGCTTTTAAAACGTCATTTGCATAAGTAGAAAATTTACCATTCTCAATTTTTTTAACTGCTACTCTCCATTCATTTTCAAAAGGAGAAGAACATAAGGAATAAGACCTTCTTATTTCCTCGTTATCAAGAATAGTTTTAAATGTAATATATTGACCAGATTGGTACTTAAATGCAGATTGTAGTTCTTGAGGAATATTCAAAGAAATCGAAACAGAATCAGCTGTTTCACTTCTAACATCAAGGACTTCAAGTGTATAAAAATTTGGTTTCATTCAGAGTCAGATAAATAAAAATATTTATTCGAAAATAAGGAACAAAGTTACAAAAAGTATTTTTTAAGCATCAATAAAAAATAAAAGTATCATACGTCAGTTATTTTTTGTAATTTACTAATAAGAATAAAATCGTTAGATTTGTAATACATATTTATGTACCCTCCTAAACTGCAGTATTATGGAAAAGTTAAGCATAGATGAATTAGAAAAAAGATTTCAAGCAAAAATCGATGCTGATATCAAAATCGAACCAAATGACTGGATGCCTGAAGCTTACAGAAAAACGTTAATAAGACAAATTTCGCAACACGCACATTCTGAAATCGTTGGTATGTTACCAGAAGGTAATTGGATTACAAGAGCACCAAGTTTAAAAAGAAAAGCCGTTTTACTTGCGAAAGTTCAAGATGAGGCTGGTCACGGACTTTATTTATATAGTGCTGCTGAAACTTTAGGAATGGACAGAGAACAAAGTATTGATGATTTACATTCGGGTAAAGCAAAATATTCTTCGATCTTCAACTACCCTACTTTGACTTGGGCAGATATGGGAAGTATCGGTTGGTTAGTGGATGGAGCTGCGATTATGAATCAGGTGCCTTTGTGTCGTTGTTCATACGGACCTTATGCACGTGCAATGGTTAGAGTATGTAAAGAAGAGTCTTTTCACCAAAGACAAGGTTTTGAAATTATTTCCACGTTGGCAAATGGAACTCCAGAACAAAAAGCGATGGCACAAGAATCTTTGAACAGATGGTGGTGGCCTGCATTAATGATGTTTGGACCAAGTGATAAAGATTCTACTCACTCTGAGCAATCTATGAAATGGAAAATCAAGCGTGTAAGTAATGATGATTTGAGACAACAATTCGTAGATGTTACAGTACCTCAAGCGGAAATGATTGGCTTAACTGTTCCTGATAAAGATTTGAAGTGGAATGAAGAACGAGGTCATTACGACTTCGGAGTTATCAATTGGGATGAATTCAATCAAGTAGTTCAAGGAAATGGACCTTGTAATTTCGAGCGTGTTGAAGCTAGAAAAAAAGCAAAAGAAAATGGTATGTGGGTAAGAGAAGCTGCACTTGCTTTTGCTGAAAAAAGAAAAAATAAAATAGACTTTAAGATTAAAGAAATTTAGAAAAAAGAATTTTACAAATTTAAATAACCTAAAGATTTAGAAAATGAACAAGTCTTTTGTCTTTCATGTCTAAATCTTTAAATCTAAAATAGTATGAGTACAAAAGAATGGCCTTTATGGGAAGTTTTTATCAGAAGCAAACAAGGTTTAAGCCACAAGCACGTCGGAAGTTTAAGAGCTGCTGATTCTGAAATGGCAATCGAAAATGCACGTGATGTATACACAAGAAGACTAGAAGGTGTTAGTATTTGGGTAGTAGAGTCTAAACTTATTGCTGCCTCTGACCCAAAAGATTCTGACGCATACTTTGAACCGGCTGAAGATAAAATCTATCGTCACCCTACTTTTTACAATGTTCCTGACGGAATCTCTCACATGTAATTGATTTAAAAATGAACACTAAAAACCAATTATATAATTATATTCTTGAAATTGCTGACGATAGTTTGATTTTAGGTCAGCGTTTATCTGAATGGTGCGGACATGGTCCAATATTAGAAGAAGACATAGCGCTTACAAACATCGCTTTAGATTTTATAGGTCAAGCAAATAATTTATTTGAATATGCTTCTACTTTAAGCGAAAACAAAAACACTCCTGATCAATTAGCATTTTTAAGAGTTGATAATCAATTCAAGAATGCACTATTGTTGGAGCAACCAAATCGAGATTTTGCTTTTACTTTTGCAAGACAATTTTATTTTGATGCATTTAGAAAATTATTTTTTGAAAGATTAATCAATTCTAAAGACGAACAATTATCTGCAATAGCTGAAAAATCATTAAAAGAAACAAAATATCATTTAAAACATTCTTCAGAATGGATTATTCGATTAGGAGATGGAACCGAAGAATCTCATAGCCGAATTCAAACTGCTATCGATTTTTTATGGAAATATACAAATGAATTATTTGAAGATAATTCTGCGTATGCTGAAATTATCGATTTAGACCTAGCTATTTCTGTTGCTGAAATTAAAGACTCATGGTTAGAATATGTTCAAGCTATTCTTACTGAGGCAACATTAACTATACCAACTTCTACTTTTTTCCAAACCGGTGGTAGAAAAGGAATTCATACTGAACACCTTGGTTATCTTCTTGCTGAAATGCAATACATGCAAAGAACATACCCAAATTCAACATGGTAACAAATTCAATTATATGGGAATCTCTAGAAAAGGTATCTGATCCAGAGATTCCTGTTTTAAGTATTGTAGATTTAGGCATTGTAAGGTCCGTAGAAATTGAAAACGAACTATGTACAATTACAATCACACCGACATATAGTGGTTGTCCTGCAATGCAAACTATTGAACAAGAAATCTTAAAGACCATAACTCCAATTATCAAAACAGAAGTCAAAAGCACCCTTACTCCTGCTTGGACTACGGATTGGATGTCAGAAAACGGACGCAATAAATTACGAGAATACGGCATTGCTCCACCTGAAAACGAGGTCGATAAAAGTGTACTCTTTGCAAAACCGACTGTTGTTCCTTGTCCTAAATGTGCAAGTTCAGATACAAAAATGGTTAGTCAATTTGGTAGCACAGCATGTAAGGCTCATTATCAATGCAATCAGTGTCTTGAACCCTTTGATTATTTTAAATGTTTGAGATAAAATAAAGAGATGAATGATTTTTTAAGCACTCCCATCGAATTTCTTAAAGGCGTTGGACCTCAAAGAGCGGAATTGCTTAAAAAAGAATTGAACATTCACACATTTGAACAACTTCTCAATCATTTTCCTTTTCGTTACATTGACAAATCATTCTATAATACCATTTCAGAATTACCTCATATTGAAGGATATACTCAATTAAAAGGTAGAGTAGTTGGGATTGATGAAAATACGAAAGGAAAACAAAAAAGACTGACTGTAAAATTTCAAGACCACACTGGAGTCATTGATCTCACTTGGTTTCAAGGTATAAAATGGATTAAACCAAGTTTACAATTACACCGAGAATATCAGGTATATGGTAAAGCAAAGTTTTTTGGAAATTCATTTAGCATCCCCCATCCAGATATAATACCTATCGATCAAGCGGATCCAAATAAAGGATTAAAAGCAGTATATTCATCTACAGAAAAATTAAATTCAAAAGGGTTACACTCTAAAGGAATAGAAAAACTAACAAGTGCTTTAGCGCAGCAGTTAAATAATCACATCAGAGAGATATTACCAAAATCTATTCTATCTAAATTTCAATTACTTCCCAGAGAAACTGCTTTCAAACAAATCCACTACCCTCAAAATCTTACCATTGCCGAACAGGCAAAACAGCGATTAAAATTTGAAGAATTATTTTTTCTCCAACTAGAATTGTTGATTCGCAAACATATATCTCTACAAAAAACGAAAGGAATAATTTTTCCTGAAGTAGGATCTATATTCATGGATTTCTACGAAAATCACCTTCCTTTTCCATTAACAAATGCACAAAAAAGAGTACTAAAAGAAATCAGAGGAGATTTTAAAAGCGGTCACCACATGAATCGATTATTACAAGGAGATGTGGGAAGTGGAAAAACATTAGTTGCTCTTCTGACAATGTTGATGGCCGTTGGAAATGGATTTCAGGCTGCTATTATGGCACCTACAGAAATCCTTGCGCAGCAACATCTTGAAACGATATCTAAACTCACGGAAAATCTTCCAATCAAAGTAGAGAAATTAACTGGAAACGTAAAACAATCGAAACGAAAAGTGTTACATGAAGAATTAGAAAATGGAGAAATTCATATCCTGGTAGGTACTCACGCTCTCATCGAAGATAAAGTGAAATTTAAAAATTTAGGGATTGTAGTTATTGACGAACAACACCGATTTGGGGTGGCACAACGTGCAAAGTTATGGCGAAAAAACGTACAACCTCCTCATATTTTGGTGATGACTGCTACTCCTATTCCACGAACACTCGCTATGACAGTGTATGGAGATTTGGACGTTTCCGTAATTGATGAATTACCACCGGGTAGACAACCCATTACAACCGCTCATTATTTTGAAGAAAGTCGCTTAAAGGTCTTTGGATTTATACGCAAAGAAATCGAAAAAGGCAGACAAGTGTACATCGTTTATCCGCTTATTCAAGAATCGGAAACGTTAGATTACAACAATTTGATGGAAGGTTACGAAGCAATTACACGTTATTTTACAAGACCGAATTACCAAGTAAGTATGGTACACGGTAAAATGAAACCCGAAGACAAAGATTTTGAAATGAAATTATTTGCGGAAGGTAAAACACAAATCATGGTTGCCACCACTGTTATTGAAGTGGGAGTAAATGTACCGAACGCCTCTATCATGATTATTGAAAGTTCGGAACGTTTTGGTTTATCTCAATTACACCAGCTACGTGGGCGTGTAGGAAGAGGTTCAGAAAAATCCTATTGTATCTTAATGTCAGGCAATAAGATTTCAAAAGAAAGTAAAAAGCGTTTGGAAACGATGGTTCGTACACAAGATGGTTTTGAAATTGCCGAGGTAGACTTAGAATTAAGAGGACCGGGAGATATTCTTGGTACACAACAGTCAGGAATGATCGATTTAAAAATTGCCGATTTAACCAAAGACAATCATCTTGTCACTCTTGCTAGAGAAACGGCCCGTGAGATTTTAAACGAAGATCCAAATCTTACAAAATCGGAGCATCAATTAATCAAAGAAAAGCTTATTTCTATCATGAAAAAGAAACCGAATTGGAGTAAGATTTCGTGATAAAAAAACAATTGTTGAAATCGTTTTACAAATTAAACTAGATACTAAAACTTTCTTCCTAAATTTGAACTACAAATAAAAATATGGAATACAATACACAACGTCCTCAAATGTTACTACCTGAATATGGAAGAAATGTTCAAAAGATGATTACACACGCATTGGAAATCGAAAATCGTGAAGAACGTAATTTAGCAACCAAAGCGATCATCGAAGTAATGGGTCAATTAAACCCTCACTTAAGAGACGAAGACGATTACCGTCATAAGTTGTGGACACATTTATTTATTATGTCTGATTTCAAGTTAGATGTAGATAGTCCATACGCTAAACCTGATTTGGAAATCTTGTACGAAAAACCACAACACATGGATTATCCTACAGGAAATATCAAATTCGGTCACTACGGAAAATATACTGAATCCATATTACGTCAAACGACTAAAGAAGAAGATGTTGAAGTGAAGGAATACTTGACCAACACGATGGCTAACTTCATGAAAAAGCAATTTTTAGCATACAACAATGATGCCGTCGAAAACAATGTGATTGCACAGCATTTATCTGAAATAACAAACGGGGAATTAACCCTTGAAAATCCAGATTCATTAATGCAAACCAACCACATTCTTCGTACGATGGGAAAAAACAACCCAAACAATCGTCGTAAAAATATGGGAGGAAAAAACAACCAAAACAATAAATTCAAATTCAAGAAAAAATATTAGTCTATGGCATCATTTGAAATTCACGGAGGGAAACCTTTAAAAGGTGAACTTACTCCACAAGGAGCAAAAAATGAAGCATTGCAAGTTCTTTGCGCTGTTCTTTTAACAGAGGAAAAAGTTACGATTTCAAATATTCCCGATATTATTGACGTTAATAAGTTGATTAGCTTATTACAAGCAATGGGGGTGAAAATTGAAAAAGTAGAAAAAGGAACCTATATTTTCCAAGCGAAAGACATCGACTTACCTTTCCTTGAAACAGAAGAATTTAAAAAACGTGCCGCTTCCTTACGTGGATCCATCATGATTGTAGGGCCTTTGTTAGCTCGTTTTGGTAAAGGATTTATCCCAAAACCAGGAGGAGACAAAATTGGTCGTAGAAGATTAGACACACACTTTGAAGGTTTTGCGATGTTGGGTGCTAAATTCAACTATGATGCTGGGGAACACTTCTACTCTATTGAAGCAGAAAAATTGACTGGAACATACATTCACTTGGATGAAGCATCAGTAACTGGTACTGCAAACGTCATTATGGCTGCAGTTTTAGCTGAAGGAAAAACGACCATTTACAATGCTGCTTGTGAACCTTACATTCAACAATTGAGTAAAATGTTGAATTCGATGGGGGCTAAAATCGAAGGAATAGGTTCAAATATGATTCATATCGAAGGAGTTCCAACATTAGGTGGATGTTATCACCGTATTCTTCCAGATATGATTGAAATTGGTAGTTTTATTGGATTGGCAGCTATGACTAAATCTGAAATTACTATCAAAGACGTAAGCTACGATGATTTAGGTATTATACCAAATGTTTTTAGAAGATTAGGAATCAAAATAGAACGAAGAGGAGATGATATTTTCATTCCTGCTCAAGAATCATATGAAATCGATACTTTTATTGATGGATCAATATTAACGATAGCAGACGCGCCTTGGCCTGGTTTTACACCAGATTTATTATCTATAATATTAGTTGTTGCTACACAAGCAAAAGGTAGTGTATTAATTCACCAAAAAATGTTTGAATCTAGATTATTCTTCGTTGATAAATTAATTGATATGGGAGCTCAAATAATTCTTTGTGATCCACATAGAGCTACTGTAATCGGATTAAATAATCAACATTCTTTGAAAGGAATCACGATGTCCTCCCCTGATATTCGAGCTGGAGTTTCGTTATTAATCGCTGCACTTTCTGCGAAAGGAAAAAGCATTATTGAAAATATTGAACAAATAGACCGTGGTTATCAAGACATTGATTTAAGACTTCGCAATTTAGGTGCTGACATAAGAAGAATTGGATAATGAAAAAATTAATTTACACTCCCCTACTATTCCTTTTATTTTCTATTTCAACTTTGTACTCATTAGGACAGGAAGTTGGAGAAAAAGCTCCTGAAATTGAATTGAAAGATAATAATGGCAAGAAAGTTAAATTAAGTGACTTGCAGGGTAAAGTAGTATTGATTGACTTTTGGGCATCTTGGTGTGGACCTTGTAGAAGAGAAAATCCAAATGTTGTGGAAGCATTTTCTAAATATCACAAATCTAAATTTATAAATGCAAAAGGTTTTGAAGTATTTAGTGTTTCTTTAGATAAGAATGAACAAGCCTGGTTAGAAGCAATTAAAAAAGATAATTTAACTTGGGATTCACACGTTTGGGATAAAGGAGGTGAATTTGCAAAACAGTATAAAATCACTTCTATACCAATGGCATTTTTAATCGATGGTGAAGGGAAAATTGTTGCAAAAGGACAAGATTTAAGAGGAATGGGATTACATATTGAAATTGAAAAGTTATTTAAATAACTGACAAACTGACAACAATTTCAAATTGGCAATATCTTTGTCTAATATCTATATAAAAAGAAAATATTATGGAAGAAAATAAAATACAAGAAGAAGAAACTACGCAAAAAAACTCTGAAAATCAACAAGAAGAAGTTGTAGTAAATGAAAATGAAACAATAAATACAACTGATGAAAATACTGCAGAAGAGGCAAAAGAACCAACGTTGGAAGAAAAACATGCTGAATTAAATGACAAATTTGTCAGATTGTATTCAGAATTTGACAATTATAGAAAAAGAACAAATAAGGAGAAACTTGATTTAATTGCTAATGCTAATGCAGGAATATTAAAAGATTTAGTTTCTGTTTTAGATGATTTTGAAAGAGCTATTACAAATAACGAAAACGCTACCGATATTGAGAGTGTAAAAGAAGGTTTTCATTTGATTTACAATAAATTCAAAAATCAATTAGAATCCAAAGGATTAAAACCAATGATTGCTAAGGGTGAAAATTTTGATAGTGAGTTACATGAAGCTATTGCAAACATACCTGCACCGACGGAAGATTTGAAAGGTAAAATCATTGATGATGTTGAAAAAGGTTACTACCTAAATGACAAAGTAATCAGATACGCAAAAGTTGTTGTAGGACAATAATAACATAGAAATGAGTCAAAAAAGAGATTACTACGAAATACTTGGAGTTAGCAAAGGCGCAGACGAAGGGGAAATAAAAAAAGCGTACCGTAAAATGGCTTTGAAATATCACCCAGATAAAAATCCAGGTGATAAAGAAGCGGAAGAAAAATTCAAAGAAGCTGCTGAAGCATACGAAGTACTAAGCGATTCAAATAAAAGAGCTCGATACGATCAATTTGGTCATGCTGGAATGAATGGCGGCGGCGGATTTGGTGGCGGTGGTATGAATATGGATGACATATTCAGTCAGTTTGGAGATGTGTTCGGAGGTGCTTTTGGTGGTTTTGGTGGTTCAAGAGGAGGAGGTTCGAGAGTGGTCAAAGGAACTAATCTACGAGTAAAAATGAAATTAACATTGGAAGAAATTGCTGAAGGTGTTAAGAAAAAAATAAAAGTAAACAAGTTAGTTAATGCGGAAGGAGTTACGACAAAAACATGTACAACTTGTAACGGAGCAGGAAGAGTAACTAGAATGGCACAAACGTTTTTGGGTAATATGCAAACTCAAACAACTTGTCCTACTTGCCAAGGATCTGGAAAAGTAATAGACTATAAACCTGCTGATGCAGATGCAAATGGTTTAAAACGTAAGGAAGAAGTAATAGATGTAGATATTCCTGCAGGTGTTGAAGAGGGTATGCAATTAAGTGTTACAGGCAAAGGTAACGCGGGTCCATTTAATGGAATTCCAGGAGACTTAATTGTAGTCATCGAAGAAATACAACACGAATCACTTCGAAGAGAAGGAGAAAATTTACATTATGATGCCTATATTAATTTTGTTGATGCCGTATTAGGAGAAAGTGTTGAGATTCCAACTGTGAATGGTAAAGCTAAAATTAAAGTTGAACCAGGTACACAAAGTGGAAAAATGCTACGATTGAGAGGTAAAGGTTTACCTCAGCTTCAAGGATACGGTACTGGAGATTTATTTGTACACATTAATGTATGGACTCCTACCAAAATTAACAAAGAAGAAAAAGAATTGCTCGAAAAACTTAAGAATAGTGAAAACTTTCAACCAAAACTAGATGGTTCTGAAAAAGGTTTTTTTCAACGAGTGAAAGACATGTTTCAATAATGAAAGCCTCCTCGGAGGCTTTTTTTATTGAATATAATATGAAAAACTATTTGTTTACAAGTTAATATCAATAGAGTTTATTAGTATTATTGATGAAATATCTTTGTAGTAAGATATTTAGAAGATGTATGCTATATTTAAGATCTATCAATATTGATAACATATTACTAGATGATATTACCTGGATTTCGGATGAAAGCTCAATTTATATTGACGGTATTGTTATCAAAATAGATGAAAATAATATTCAGACATTAGAAACGTACATCAAAAAATCAACACCTGTTTTTATAGTTAACTTTTTTGAACTTAATTTTGAGAATGCTCAAAAACTTTTCAAATTGGCTATTGAAGCCGAAACTATGATACAAATAAACTCCCCT
>JBKCEW010000139.1:0-15078 GCA_046304235.1 Crocinitomicaceae bacterium
TTCCAAATCTATGCGCTTCATTTCTAAGGTGTTGAATCACCTTTAAGCTTTCAGATCGTTTGTCTAAGTAAATGGGTATGCTATCTCCAGGAAAGAAAATTTCTTCTAATCGCTTTGCAATTCCAATGATGGCAATTTTACCTCGTAATCCCAAACTGTCTAAAACTTCTAACGCTGCACTTAATTGACCTTTTCCACCATCAATAATAATTAGTTGGGGTAGGGATTCATTTTCTGTGAGTAGTCTTGAATAACGCCGATGAACAGCTTCTTGCATCGTAGCAAAATCATTCGGACCCTCGACTGTTTTGACATTAAAATGACGGTAATCTTTTTTACTTGGCTTTGCATTTTTGAAAACAACACATGCTGATACAGGATTGGTTCCCTGAATATTAGAATTATCAAAACATTCTATGTGAGTGGGTAATTCTTTTAATTTTAAATCTTTTTTTAATTGTTCTAAAATACGATTTGTGTGTTGTTCTGGATCTGTTATTTTCTCGTGTTTTATTTTTTCTAATCTATAAAATTTAGCATTTCTTTTGGATAGCTCGATGAGGTTTTTTTTATCACCGATTTGAGGAACAACAAATTTGAAGTCGGGAAATTGCTCCTTAATTTGAATATCGGTTAATACCTCTTTGGTAGTACTTTTGAATCGTTCACGAAGTTCAAACAAGGCATAAATAATGACTTCATCTATGGTTTCATCTAGTTTTTTCTGAATTTCTAATGTTATGCCGTGAATAATTGAACCATTTGAAATAACGAGGTAATTCACAAAAAAAGATTTTTCGTCTTCAATTCCTGTAATTACATCAACTGCTTGAATTTTTGGAGAAACAATCGTCGATTTCGCTTTGAATTTTTCAAGAGCCTCTATTTTTTCTTTCATTTTTTGAGCCTCTTCAAATTTATATTCTGAAGCATAAACTAGCATCTTCTGTTTCACATATTGAATTACTTGGTGAATTTGACCTTTTAAGATTGATTCGACGTGTTCGATATATGTATTGTATTCTTTCTCTGTTTGATTTCCTACACAAGGCCCTAAACAGTTTCCTATATGATATTCTAAGCAAACTTTAAATTTCTTCTGCCTTATATTGCTTTGATTTAAATCCAGTGAGCACGTACGCAAGGGGTATAAATCTCGAATAAGTTCAAGTAAGGTATTTAATACTTTCACATTCGGATAAGGTCCAAAATAAGAGGAACCATCTTTGATGTATGTTCGCGTTGAAAATACTCGAGGAAATGGCTCTTTTTTGATACAAATCCAAGGGTATGTCTTGTCGTCTTTGAGTTGAATATTATACTTGGGTTGGTATTTTTTTATAAGGTTATTCTCAAGTAATAAAGCGTCTAATTCAGTGTCAACAACGATGTATTTTATATCACAAATTTTTCGAACTAAGATTCGTGTTTTTGCATTATCGTGTGTTTTTACAAAATAGGAAGAAACCCTTTTCTTTAGATTTTTAGCTTTTCCAACATATATAATTACCCCAGCTTCATCAAAATATTGATAAACGCCAGGTTGCTCTGGAATGGTTTTTAATTTAAGTTGAATATCCGTTTGTTTCATACTCTCAAAACAAAAGGCTGTCCTTGAGAGACAGCCTTTAATGTATTCGAAAAACGATTAATTATCTTTGAATTCCTAATGAGGAGAATTTACGGTTATCTTTTACTTCATTCATTTTAAACAAAGCTGTTTTAATTTCGCCATTGATATTCGCTCTTTGGTTATTCAACATTTGACTTTGTTCCATGCTGAAGTCTCTCGTAGCAGGTGCTTTGATTGTCTTGTTCAAACGTATAACATAAACACCTTGTTCTCCTTTCAATGGTAATGTTTTTTGTCCGTCTTTTAACCCTGAGAATAAAGACCCAACCACTTCTGGTTCATATCCTACTCCTTGGATTTGTGGATTGGCAAAAACAATTTCAGCTTTGTTAACAGTAGTACCTCCTTTTTTAGCAAGCAATTCTAAATCTTTCGTTTTAGACATTTGTTGAATTAAAATAGCTGCCTTTTTATCTTTAATAACTTCTACTTTCATTATCTCTTTTACGTCGATGAATTCAGGAGCACCTTTTTCTCTTTTAGAAGAAACGATAGCGATGATGTAACGATCATTATCTTCTATAGGTGCAGAACATAGAGTACCAATTTCAGTATCTTCATCGTAAGCCAATTTAATTAACTTATCTTCTGCGAAAGGTGTTTGTACCCCTTGAATTTTCGGATTTTCATCAGAAATTCTATAAGGTCTTACAATGTATCCTTTTTGTCTTGCCAATGTATCGAAAGCATCTAATTTAGATTCTGGTGATGATTTGCGAGATACTTTTTCGTCTAATGAATATAGAATATTATAAGCTTCTTCATTGATTAAACTTTCAGTTTCTTCACTTGGAGTAAGGGTTTTTTCAATTAAGGAAACAATAGGGTATTTAACTGCTTTTCTTTCCATTACTTCAATAATGTGTATACCAAACTGAGTTTTAACCGTTCCAATAGTTCCAATAGGTTTTGAAACAGAGAAAGCAGAGAACTCAGGAACCATTTCAAAATCAAGGAAGTTATCAATTACTCCTCCAGTAGATTTCGAACCACCGTCATCTGAAAATTTAGTAACATATTCAGCGAAGTTATCTTTATTAATAAATTTCACTAAACTATCTGCTTTGCGTTGTGTAGTCTTCACTTTAACAGAATCTTCTTTCGGAGCAGAAAGTAATATGTGTCTAACTTTACACACGTTAGTATTGAAACCACGAACTTTTGCAAGTCTGTATTTTCCTTTATCTAAATAAGGACCAACAATTTGACCAGGTAATGCCATTTTAAAAACTGTATCCATTGCCGCTGGGAAAGTTAATCCTGGAGTTGCTTTTTGTTCAGACTCTGGACGTAAAGTAGATTGTCTAGTACTAGTGTAGAATTTTAGGTCGCTATTCGCTAATACAAAAATAGAATCATTTTTAGCAGCTGCGAATAGTGTTTTTAAAGCATTGATTTTTTTAGTAAATTCTGCTGTATCTTTTTTCGAAGGAGCAATTGCAATATCAAAGATTTTCACATCTCTTCCAGCTGTTGCTTCATATTTCTTTTCGTTTTTGTGTTCTTCGTAATACGCTTTAACCTCTTCGTCAGTAACTTTGATTTTGTCATCTTGAATGTCAGAATATCTTCTAACTACATAAGAAACGCTTTTCACTTCTTTTTGAGCTTTGTATTCTTCCTCAGCTTCTAAAGATGTAACATATACTCCTTGTGCTAATAATTGGAAGTATTTTTCGCTTTTGCGTTGATCTGTAAATGCTTGTTTTGTATTTTTCCATTGCTCAGAAACTTGTGGATCAGAAGAAGATTCCATTTCTGTAATTCGTTGTTCTAGTAAACGCGGATTAAATTGACCAGTTAATGAATCAACAAAACTTTGAGCTAAATCAGGCATTACTGTAAATCCATCAGTACCATATAAATAGGCGTCAAACTCTGATTTACTTACATCTAAACCTAATTTCGCATATTCTTTTTCAAGAATAGTATTTTCCACCAACATAGTCCAAGCTCTGTCTGCAGATACTTGCTGATCTTGTGGAGTATACGGACGATTCATTTGTTGGTATTGTTGTGCATCTTGTTGCATCACCGCTTTTACCAAGTTGTCGTATTTGATAGGATCTACTTGTTCACCTGCTACTTCACCTAATCCAAGCACTCCGCCTGATTTTCCGAAGATATTGTCCCAACCTGTCATAATAAATGCAAGCATAGACAAACCGATTAATACAAGTGTTAATCCAGATTTCTCTCTTATTTTACCAATTATAGCCATATAAAGTCTCTTTTTAAAGCACGCGAATATACATATCTGAATTGACTTTTGAAATAATGGTCTTTATTATTTTTTTGTAAACAACTCTAAATACGCTGAATTTAGTACGAATTCTTTTTCTTATTTTTACTTTATGACATCATCCGTGAAGGAAATATATACCCTAAAACAAGTTGCAAATTCCATTCAGAAAACGTTGCAAGAGCGGTATAATCGTACCTATTGGGTAAAGGCAGAAATGCACAAACTCAATTACACGATGAAAGGCCATTGTTATCCGGAATTAGTTTACAAAGAGAACGATATCATTGTAGCAGAGATGCGTGGACAAATTTGGAAGGCTAATTTTGAACGCATCATGGATACTTTTTCTAAAGTTGTCAAGGAACCGATTCAAGATGGAATGTTACTTCTTTTCGAAGTAAAAATTGTTTATCATCCTGTGTATGGTTTATCGATGGATATTGTTGATATTGATCCTTCATTTACTTTAGGAGAACTTCATAAAGAACGAGAAGAGACTATCAATCGTCTAGAAAAAGAGGGTTTGTTTTATAAAAATCATCAGTTATCATTTCCTTTATTACCTAAGCGCATTGCTGTCATATCCGTTGAATCAAGTAAGGGATTATCTGATTTTTACAGTGTTACTAAATCAAATTCTTGGGGTTATTCTTTCTTTTTTATGCTTTTTCAAGCGCAACTTAATGGTGATGGAGCGGTAAGTTCAATCATAGCACAATTGAAACGTATCGAGAAAGTGAAAACTCATTTTGATGTGGTAGTAATTGTTCGAGGTGGAGGAGGAGAAATAGGTCTTTCTTGTTATAATAATTATGAATTGAGCAAAGCCATTGCTACTTTTCCTGTACCTATTTTGACCGGTATAGGTCACTCGACTAACGTAACTGTAGCTGAATTAGTTGCTCATAAAAGTGCCATTACACCAACCGAATTGGGTGAATTTTTGATTCAGTGTTTTCATAATTTTTCAGTACCAATAAACGATGCGTTGAAGATTATCAAAAATAAAGTCCAATCGGTATTTAAATTTTCGAAGGAAACGTTTCAGAATGAGTTAAAAATGTTTCGACAAGTTTCAATAACACGATTTCTCAACGATAACAATGATTTGAAATCAATTTCTCAATTGGTTACCAATGAGTCGAAAAGGAAAATGAACGCTCAAAAACAGGAAGTGTATAGATATTCCGAATTGATGAAGTTGCAGGTTGAGAATTTTAATCAAAAAGAAAAAATTCAACTTACTTTGTTTCAAAAACAACTTAATTTTTGGAATACTAACCAAAAGCCTTTTTTAGTTTCAAAACTTGAACAATTACAACAAAATTTAGGGTTTCAATCTAAAAATTTTTTAGCAAAAAAAGAACAATTAACCAAAGAAAAGGAACAAGTTGTCAACTTATTAAATCCTCAAAATGTATTAAAACGTGGGTATGCTATTCCACTATACAACGGAAAGATAATAGACGAAAACATGCTTCCCGAAATTAATGATGAAATAGAGCTTATTACTTATTCACATACACTAAAAACCAAACTTATAAAAATCACTAAAAATGAAGAATGATATGAAGTATACTGATGCATTTGAAGAGCTACAAGAAATTGTACAAGAAATTCAAGATGGTGAAATCTCTGTGGATGATTTGGCTATCAAGGTAAAACGTGCTGCAGAATTAATTAAATTTTGTAAACAGAAATTAACTACTACAGAGGAAGATGTCAATCAAATTCTAAAAGAGTTAGAAGAGTGATTCGACGTGTTTAATCTATCGCTTGTCGATTTTTTATAGTTAGTCTTTTTTAATTATGTAGCTTTGAGTAAACATTTAACTAAATAGTTTGTTTAGATTTCATTGTTCTTATTATATGAGGTATTTAATATTAATTTTATTTTTTTCTGCATTCTCTCTTTTCTCGCAGGAAAAATTTACTGTAAGTGGTACAGTATCAGACAGCACAAAAGGTGAAGCTTTAATCGGTATAAAAGTAAAAGTAAAAGGGGTTGCAGCAGGTTCATTTACAAATGAATATGGTTTTTATTCCATTACAATTCCTGCTGGTAAATATATACTAGTTTATAATCAAATCGGATTTGTTCCAGTTGAAAAAGAAGTTGATTTACAATCGAATACTCGTTTGGATGTCAAATTAATTCCTGGTGACCGAGTTAAGGAGTTGAAAACAGTTGTTATTACTTCACAAAAAGCCGATGCTAACGTGAAACAAGCAACAATGGGTGTAGAGAAGATTGATCCAAAAGCGGTTGCTAAAATTCCTGTATTGCTTGGTGAGAAAGACATCATCAAAACAATGCAATTATTACCAGGTGTAAAAAGTGCAGGTGAAGGTAATTCTGGGTATTACGTTAGAGGTGGTGGTTCAGATCAAAACTTAATTTTATTGGATGAGGCACCTGTTTACAATGCTTCTCACTTATTAGGGTTTTTCTCAACGTTCAATTCAGATGCCATTAAAGATGCTACCTTATACAAAGGTAATCAACCTGCGAACCTTGGAGGAAGATTGTCTTCGGTATTAGATATTAAAATGAATGAAGGTAACAACCAGCGTTATAATGTGAGTGGCGGACTTGGGTTGATTTCATCTAAATTAAATGTAGAAGGTCCACTAGTGAAAGACAAATCTTCTTTTTTAATTACAGGAAGAAGAACCTATGCTGATGTATTCTTAAAAGCAACGGAAGATTTTAAAGATAATACGTTGTATTTTTATGATTTAAATGCAAAGCTGAATTATAAACTAGGTCAGAAAGACAAATTATATATGTCAGGATATTTTGGTCGTGATAAATTAGGATTTGGGGGTGCATTTGGGATTGATTGGGGAAATGCCACAGGAACAATGCGTTGGAATCATATCATTTCGCCAAAATTATTTTCAAATACTTCTGTGATTTATAGTTCTTACGATTATAAAATTGCCATTAAAGCTGAAAACGTTGATTTTACGATAAAATCAAAAGTATTGGATTATAACTTGAAGCAAGAGTTTCAATATTATGCTAATACCAAAAACAAAATCAAGTTTGGATTAAATGTAATTAATCACAACATCACTCCTGGACAGTTAATTGGTTCGGAAGGGGTTTCAACAGGAATTGTTCAATTAAATCCTGCAAAATCATTAGAAGGAGCTTTATTTGTATTGAATGATTGGGAAGTAAACGAGAAATTGTCTGTGAATTACGGGGTTAGATTGTCTACTTTTTCAGTATTAGGAAACGGTCAAGATATGTATACCTACGATGAAAATGGAAGTGTAAATGACACCTTGAAATATTCCGATAATGAGTTTATTAAAACATACCCCGTTTTAGAACCAAGGTTTTCTATGAGCTATGCATACAGAGAAGATCAAAGCTTCAAACTTGCATATTCAAGAAACGCGCAGAATATTCATTTAGTTTCTAATGCGACTACCGCTTCACCAACAGATGTGATTTTAGGTTCCACAATTAATACAAAACCAGAAATTGCTGATCAAGCAGCTTTTGGTTGGTTTAAAAACTTCAAAGAAAATACCTATGAATTCAATGCGGAAGTGTATTATAAGTACATGCAAAATCAGATTGATTACCGTAATGGTGCAAATACCCAAGCAAACCAAGTTTTAGAAGGTGAGTTACTTTACGGTTTAGGTAGAGCCTATGGTTTGGAAATGATTTTAAAGAAAAAAACAGGGAAATTCAATGGTTGGATTTCTTATTGTTTATCTAAATCAGAAAGAAAAATTGAAGGAATTAATAATGGTACTTGGTATAATGCAAAACAAGACAGAACGCACGATTTATCAGTAGTTACTATTTATGATCTAACTCCAAAATTATCTATTTCAGCCTTGTTTGTTTTTTATACAGGAAATGCGGTAACTTTTCCATCAGGAAAATATACGATTGAAGGTCAAACTCAATTCTTATATACGGATCGAAATGGTGGAAGAATGCCCAATTATCACCGTTTAGATTTAGGGGTAAATTGGATAAGAAAGAATACCGAAAAATATGAGAGTAGTTGGAATTTTTCCATCTATAATGCTTATGGTAGAGAAAATGCTTATACCATTGCTTTTAGAGAAAAAGAAGGAAATCCAAATGTAACAGAGGCAGTACAAACATCTTTGTTCAGATGGATACCAGCAATTACTTATAACTTTAAATTCAAGTAATATGAAAAAGATACTTAAGCCTATATTTTTTACACTTAGTGTAGTTGTCCTATTACTTACTACTTTTTCATGTGAAAAAGTAATTAAGTTGGATTTAAATAGTGAAAATCCAAAAATTATTATTGAAGCACCGATTAATATAGATAGTACGAATCAAAAAATTACCATTAAACAGACGGTGAATTTTGATGATGAAAACTCTGGTATTGCGGTTATAACTGCAGATGTAACGATATCTAATGGAACAACTTCCATAAAGTTTAACCATATTTCAAATGGTGAATATGAAGCTAGCACACCACTTTCTTTTTTTGGTTCAGATAAATCTTATGAGCTTAAAGTAATCCATGAAGGAAAGACGCATATAGCAACTAGTATTTGTCCGGTAGTTTCAATACCATTAGATTCGATTGGGGTATACAAACAAAAAACGTTTGGTAGGTATAACTATTCGGTTGCTGCTTTAAGAAATGAAACTCCAAAGGGAGTACCTAATTGGTATCAATATCAAGCAAAGAAAAATGGAGTTAAAATCAATAAAATTTTAATTGATGATGATCAAAATTTAGACGGAGTAACTGTTACTAGAAAACCGATTTTTGATTTACCTGAATTTTCACCAGATACCATCGTAAATGATTTACCGAAGTTTAAAGTGGAAAAAAATGGAGTAAC
Organism: Crocinitomicaceae bacterium; assembly: GCA_046304235.1. Classification (GTDB taxonomy): domain Bacteria; phylum Bacteroidota; class Bacteroidia; order Flavobacteriales_D; family Crocinitomicaceae; genus CANHVK01. The sequence goes on from JBKCEW010000139.1 coordinate 8,742, forward strand.
TACTTTAGCAGATTCAGTGGAGTTAGAATTAACTTTGGTGAATATAGAATATAAAGTCTTTCGATATTACTTTAACTTGATATTAAATCAGGGTGGTAGACAAAGCGCTACACCTTCTAATCCTGATCCATTATTTACAAATGGTGCTTTGGGTTATTTCTCGGTACAAAAAAGCTATACCAAGAAAAAATGGATTAATACCAAGTAGGTAATAGGGTTTATTCTTATTTTTGTCTTGTATGCAAGGTTTACCAACTCATTATCAGCAAGCAATTACCATCGGAATAGAAGCATCTTTTATTTTGATGGATTTTTACAAAGGTCATGTTGATAGTACTGATAAATCAGATGGCACTCCGGTTACAATCGCAGATAAAGCATCATCAGATTATATTGTTACTCAACTTACACCACTTGGGTTTCCAATTATTTGTGAGGAAATTTCCAACGAACTATATTCAACTCGACAGCATTGGAAAAAAAATTGGTGCGTAGATCCCTTAGATGGTACGAAGGAATATTTAAAGAAGAATGGTGAGTTTGCAATTAATATTGCCTTTGTTGAGGATCATAAAGCAATATTTGGCATTATTGTCTCTCCGGTTAAAAGAGAGGTTTTGTATGGAGGAGAGAGAGAGGGAGTATACATTGCTAGTTTTGACGAAGATGGACTTATAACTACTACTCATAAAATAGAAAACACTATTATTAAAAATAATCCCATTGTATTATTAGCATCAAGAAGTTATGACACTCCTGCTACTAAAAAGTTTGTTGACGATTTAGAGAAACAAGTTGGGGAAGTTGTTTATAAACAAAAAGGAAGTGCCTTAAAGTTTTTTGAGTTTGCACGAGGAGTTGCAGATATTTATCCAAGATTTGCTCCAACAATGGAATGGGATATCGCAGCTGGGCAGGCGATTTTAGAAGCATTGGGAGGTGAAGTATTACATCTAGATACGGGCAAACCACTTACATATAATAAAGAAGATTTGAGAAATCCTCATTTTATTGCAAAATCAGCTGCTTTAAAAGTTGAATTAATTCCGAATCCTTAATGAAAGTTATTCTTTTGATTTTTGTATTGGTTTCGGGAGTGGTATATTCCCAACAGAAATTGATTCCTTTACAGTCATTTTATAAAGAAAAATTCATTCAATTTTCTGGAAAAAAATCTATTTCTACTTTTTATCCTCAAAATGAAAGTGAGTTAAATACTCAATACCTTAATAGAGATTCTAGTAAACAATATTTTGATTTTTCTGAACGATTATATAAACATCATTTATTAGAGTTAAAAACAGATGTAGGCCAAATTAATATTGACCCTTTGATTAACTTTTCTAGAGGTCGTTATAATTTTGATAGTACAGGTTACCAATTATATAGAAATACGAGGGGAATTTTTATTGAAGGTCAAGTTTATGATAAAGTTTCTTTTCAATTTACATTTACTGAAAACCAATCTCGTTTTCAAAATTATGAGAGGCAATATATGGCTTCTCGCGGCGAGCTATATATTTTTCCTGGCCCAAGATATAGTATTCAAAATGCGGTTGTTCCTGGTGGTTCACGTACTAAGCCATTTAAAGAATATGGGTTAGATTATGCTTATTCAACAGGAATGATACGATATGCTATTCATCCCAAGTTAGCTATTGAAGCAGGAAATAATCAACATTTTATAGGTTCGGGCTACCGTTCCCTTTTACTTTCAGACAATGGTTTTTATGCTCCAAATGTTCGTATAAATTGGAAAATTCATCCAAAATTTGAATATCAGGTTCTTTATCAGAAAAATTTAAATCTTTACCGTAAACCATTAACGAAGGCTGTAGAATCAAATTATGAAATTAAGTTCTATGCTTTGAGTTATTTGACTTTTAAACCATCACCTTCTTTTTCAATCAGTTTATTTTCAGCAGGAAATCAATTATTAGGAGATTCTATGATACGACATCCTTTCGTGACGGATCAATTAATTCCATTACCATTTTTTCAAAATGACTTCACATTAGGTTGTTCAAGAGTAATTAACGGAATTAATGGAATCAATATAGATTGGGCGTTAAAAAATGCTAGAATTTATGGTCAAGTGGTAACAGATCGAGTTGAAAATTTGTTTTTAGTTGCTAATCAATTCGGATTTTATTGGTTTGATGCATTTAAAATTAAAAATGCAATGATACAATTGGAGTGGAACCAAGTCCCTAAAAATTTCTATTCAGCTAAAAATCCAAAATTAGCATACAGTCAATTTAATTTGCCAGCAGCACACCCGAAAGGAAATAATTTTAATGAGTTGTTTTTGAAACTCTTTTACGAAAAAAAGAGATTTTATATACAAGCTAAAACAAGTATTTATTTGACACAAGGTGGTACAACGTTGCAACAGTTTGAAGCAACTTCCATTTTTAATGGTCTAACTTTGGGTAATTTAGAATATGGGAATACCATTACAGGGGATTATGAATTAGGTTGGCGATTTAACCGATTATATAATGGGAACTTTTTTGTAAAATACCAAGGGCGATCAAGTGTTTATGATAAATTTCAACAAACAACGAATTGTATCTGGTTTGGATTAAAAACTTCTTTATCTAACGAATACTTTGACTTTTGAGAATTTCTGTATTCATAGCACTTTTTGTTTCTCTGGTTTCATTCGGACACCTAGGTGATACCATTGTGACCAATAAAAATGAAAAGTTAACGAATATTTTACCAGCTGAAAAAAGAGATTCTTTAAAGAAGTTTTTAAAATTTGCACCCGATCTTGTATTTTCTGCTACGTCCAAAAAGCCATTTTATCAAACGGGATTGAGTGGTTTAATTGGATTTAGAAAAATTGAAAAATCGAGCGCAGAGTGGGGTACTTATGCCTATTTTAGGTCTGGATTAACAACTCAAGGTAGTATTCCTTATTTTTCTGACCCTCAAACAAAATCTTTTGTATTGACTCCGCTAAAAGATTATATCTTAGGACAATCTACCAGTTTGTATTTTGATATAATCGGTTCATTGTGGTATTCGTATAAAAACTTTAAAATAAGTTCAGGAATTGGACCGATGGAACATCCAATGTATAATTTCAGTTCTAGAAGTATTTTTAACTCAGACAATCGCATTTCCAATCCGTATGTGATGATGGATTTTAAGTTTAGTAAAACTTTTTCATATAGTTTACGTCAAGATATTTTGAGAGAAAAAATCGGAAATCATTTTGAACCGAAAGGAAATGTTAGCCACACATTTACCTATAATCACAAGGGTGAAAATAAATTTATACTTCGATTATTTGAAACCGTAGTGTATCAAATCAAAGATACGTTGTACAACCGTGGTTTTGAAGTAGAGTATTTAAATCCTTTTTTGTTTTACCGTCCCCAGGAATATAATATGGGTTCGGCGGATAACATCTTATTGGGTTCTGAATTTTCTTATTCTTTTAAAGAAAAAGAAACCCCAAAAAGAAGCTTATATTCAACTATTTATGGTCAAGTATTGATTGATGATTTTCTACTATCTGCTTTTCGTGCGCGAAATGGTTGGTGGGGAAATAAATATGGATTTAATTTAGGTTCTCGATTTTCTATTTTTCCAAAAGATTCATCAGGAAATACAAAATCACATAATGTTTATAAAATAGAATTTACTTATTTACGCCCCTATGTGTTTTCTCAAACAAATCCAGGGATTGTTTATGGGAATCAAGGGTTACCGATTGCCCATCCATTGGGTTCTAATTTTGCTGAATTGTATCAAGAATATGAATATCAAAAAGAGGATAATAAATTTAATTTTAAAGTATTCTTACAAGCCTACATCAAAGGAGTGGATTCAGTTGGATTGAAAAACACTTCATACGGAGGAGATATTTATAAGTCTTATAGTAAACACCCATATGAGTTTAATAACAACGTAGGACAAGGTGTTACTTTAAGAACCGTACAATTGGGTACTACTTTAAGTTATCTTTATAGCAATAAATATTTTAGAGACTTATGTTTTTACATAGAACCCCGTTACCGTTTGATGTTTTTTGAAAATCACCGTCAAGAGGATTTCTTTTTGACGATTGGAATACAATCTAACATTTGGAGAGATAAAGATCGATTAAATTATTAATTTATTTTTCTAATTTTCTACTAATTATTTGTCATTTCAATCAAATATGTATATTTGTTAAAGCATCGAAATATTGCTTTTTTTATGGATAAATTGATAGCCGCGTTTCCGCACAATATTACTGAGTCTCTTGAGATTGCTTCAAAGCATCAATTTAAGAAACCTACAAACGATATACACAATGTGGTAATTTGTGGAATGGGTGGTTCTGGTATCGGAGGAAAAATTGTTTCACAATGGATTCAAGATGAGGTTAAAGCTCCAATTACTTTGGTACAAGATTACACTTTACCTGCATTTGTGAATCAAAATACATTAGTTATAGGTTGCTCTTACTCAGGTAATACAGAAGAAACTTTATATTCTTTAGATGCTGCAAAAAAAGCGGGAGCTCATATTATTGGTTTATGTTCTGGTGGGAAACTTCAAGCTTTCTGTGAATCAAATGGTTATGAAGTTGTTTTAGTTCCTGGAGGTAATCCACCGAGAACAACTTTGGCTTTTTCATTGGGTCAGTTATTGAATATTTTTGCTGGACTTGGATTGATAGCTCATACAAACTTAGAAAAATATAGAAGCTGTGCCTCTTTTTTAATTGAAAATCAAGAAGAGTTTAAAAATGAAGCACGTTGTTTAGCTTCTTTCATTAAAGGAAAAAATTTATTGATGTACTCTGCTTCCAATTATGAAGGGGTAGCGATACGCGCAAGACAACAATTCAATGAGAACTCTAAAATTTTATGTATTCATCATGTAATACCTGAAATGAATCACAACGAGTTAGTAGGTTGGGGATTAGGTAACGATAGCTATGGAGTTTTATTCTTTGATTCGAAAGATTGGTTTGATCGTAATCGAGTTAGAATGGAATTTTCTAGAGCGCATATTGAAAAGAAGCATGCGCATATATATTCTTTAGAGGCTAAAGGTGAAAATATAATGGAACGCTCAATGCATTTTATAAATGTTGTTGATTGGGCATCTTTTTATTTGGCAGAAATGAATGAAGTAGATCCGATTGAGATTGATGTTATTAATGAATTAAAGGGAAAATTAGATAAATACTAATTATAAAGAATAGATTTTTTAAAGGAGAATTTTGTTCTCCTTTTTTTGTTATAATATTTTTTTATTATCTTAAAGAAAAAAAAGTTATGTCGTTACCAATATTAAATGTATTAGAAAATTTAGGTGTACCTAGTGTAGCTTCAGAGGTATTGATTTTGAATGAACCTTTTGATTGGTCAAATACAAACTCTGTTATTTCTCAAATAGAGGATAGAATGACAGCTAGAAGTATTGAACTAGTAGCAAAGAAAAAAATTTTAAAAATTGTAACAGAGTCATTGGATAATGTATGCAAACATGCTGTTAAGTATCCATCTCAACATGTTTCTAGTTTTATTTGTCACTTGGATTTAAATGAAAGATTATATATTTCTACAAGGAATCTTGTTCCAAATACTGAAGTTGGTCCATTGATCAATACGATTCAGGCTTTGAATTTTGCTAATCATGAAGAACTTACAAAGTTGTACAAAGAACAATTAAAGCATGGTAAATTATCAATTGAAGGTGATGCTGGTTTAGGTTTGATAGAGATTGCTAGAAAATCTACTGAAAACATCAAGTTTACTGTTGAATACCATGATATTGAGACTTCAAACTTTACTTTTTTAATTACTGTAGATTTAAAAAATTATTAGTCATGGAAAGATATTTTGTGGAGGCGACTAAGATGACACCTCAAATTGAATTAGATACCGATAAGAATGTTTTCTCTTTATCAGGAAATTCTAGACCTGAAAATCCGATGCAATTTTACAAGCCAATGTTTGATTGGTTGAATAATCATTTCGAATCTGCAACGTCTAAAACTACTTTTGAGGTAAAAATGGATTATTTTAATACTTCTACAAGTAAAATACTACTAGATTTATTTGAGTTATTTGAAAAATATGCAGAATCAAAGGATATACATGTAATTTGGTACTATCAGTCTGACGATGAAGAAATGCAGGAGGCTGGTGAAGAACTACTTGATTTAGTTGAATTATCTCACGAAATAAAAGAAATATAATTTGGTATAGTTACAAACAAAAATAGGCTGCTCCATCGAGCAGCCTATTTTGTTTGTATAATAATTTATTAAACTTCTACGCCAATCAACACAACGTCATCCATCTGTTCATAGTTTCCTCTCCAGTTT
>JBKCEW010000140.1:0-9665 GCA_046304235.1 Crocinitomicaceae bacterium
TCCCTACACTTAATAATTCAATTATAAAACTTATGATAGTATTACCTGAACCGTTAACAGTTTGAAATAATACAGAAGTTATACCAAAGATCATAAATGAACCAACTATGAATTGTAAAATCTCAGTACTTTTTTGAATATATATTTTTTCAGGGTTAATTATTGAGATTAAATATTCCGGATAGAGTAATGCTCCATGGAAGAATAGTATTAATGAACTTATTGTTAAAATTCGAATTCTTTTCTGAATGATTGGAATTTTATCAAATAATTGGGCACCTACATATTGAGAAACGAAAGTTTTGGTTGTTGTGGCAAAACCAATAATTGGAACAAAGGCTAAAAAGTAAATTGCTCTAATATTTTGAGAAACTGTTAATTCAAATTTTCCTATCTGTTCTATCCATGTAAAAAAAACGGTCCATGTGAAAAGCGCTATGAATCCTTGAAAAAATAATGGGGTACCTACAGATAAAATTTCTTTTGTTGCTTTTATGGAAATTTTTAGAGTTCTAAATATTTGATATTCATTTCTACTCTTATCAAAAAAGATATAAATAAATAAAAATAGCATGCCTAAAAGCTCTGCTGAGCAAGAAGCATATGCAGCACCCTTCAAACCTAATGGAGGTATTAATCCTCCTCCAAAGATGAACCAGTAACCAAAAATGACATTTGAAAAAGCAATGATCACAGCTGCTACAAGTACAACCCAAGTTTTTCCAATAGCTAATAAAAATGATTGGATAGGTAAACTGATTATAGCAAAAAAAAGTGCAAAACTTCGAATTTTAATAAACTCTGATTGCGCTTGAGCTAAATCTAAATGTTTTGAATAATAGGGTAGTAGCACCGGCATCAAAAAATAAGCAATACTAAACAGTATTACAACCAAACCAGTTAGCACATAGAAAGAACTAGAAAATATATTTTTCATTTCTTTTAGTCTGTTTTGGCCAATTCTTCGTGCAAAAAGTATTTGAATACCATCAGCCATCCCAGATAATGCAAAGAATAATGTAACATAAATTAATCCTGCGTTTCCGCTCGCGTCAAAAGCTATTGTACTGTGTCTACTTAAAAATGCAGCATCAGTTATAAGGACTATCGATTGAATAAAAGATGAAAACATTAAAGGCAATGCAACCTTTAAAATAGATTTATAACTAAAATCTAACATTCTATTCTACTTCTATTAATAAGCCTTTTAGATATTCACCTTCTGGATGAAAAGCATTAATAGGGTGGTCAGCAGGTTGATGTAATTGTTCTAATATTCTTACTTTTCTACCACTTTCTATCGATGCAGCAATGATTGTATTTGTAAAAAGATATTTGTCAACTACTTGAGAACAAGAATAAGTAAAAATTAATCCGCCAGGTTTTATTTGTCTTATTGCATGCGCATTTAATCTTTTATACCCTTGAATTGCTTTATGTCTTTTATCTTTATGTTTAGCAAATGCAGGGGGATCAAGTATTATGATGTCATATTCTTCCGGTAGTTCCTTAATATATTCCATAGTATCTGCAACGATTGATTTATGCTTCTTTTCCATCTTATTCAGAGTAATGTTTGCATCTGTCAATTCAATTGCTTTTTTTGAGCTATCCAAAGAATGTGCAAATAGTGCCTCACCTGAAATTGCTGATAAACTAAATCCGCCAGAATAACAAAAGGTATTTAAAACTTTTTTTCCTTTGGCATATTTTTTTAATAGACTTCGGTTTTCTCTTTGATCAATAAAAAAACCGGTTTTCTGACCTGAAATCCAATCTATTTTATAAGCTATTGAATTTTCGAAAGCAATATGTGGAACAGATACTTCACCAAATAAATATTCATTTTTAATATCTAAACGATTTGGTAATGTATCTGTTGATTTTGAATAAATCGCTAGTAAATTATTATCAAAGGCAAAAAGTAAAGCCTCCTTAATCAATGGTAATGCTTGATACATACCTAAGCTGTGGCATTGTATTACTGCTACTTTATTATAATAATCTATGATTAAACCAGGTAGTAAATCACCTTCACCATGTACTAAACGTACGATATTGTTTTCATCAGTTAAAAGTTGAAGTTTTTTTCTTAAATCTACAGCTGATGAGATTCTTTTATTAAAAAATGATTGATTGATTTCCTCATTTTCAAAAGTTAATATTCTAACAGCAATCGTACTTGGTTGAAAATGGCCTTTAGCAATAAAATTATTATTCCAATCAACAACTTCAACTAAAGATCCTTCTTTTATTTCAGAAGTATCAGAATGTATTGCACCTGAAAAAATCCAAGGATGAAATCGTTTTGTAGCTTCGGTTTTCGCTTTTTTTAATTGTATTTTCATAGACTTGTTTAAACAAAAAAACTATGCCAAAAATTGACATAGTTTTTAATATTTTAATTTTATTAATTAATCTTCTGTTGGAGTTTCTACTTCTCCAGAAGTTTCAGAATCTAATAAGTTTTCATCGATGATGTCTTCATCTTCCTCCTCACTTCTTGGAACTCTTGCAACTGCAGCAATTGCAGCATTTCCTTTTAAGTTGATTAAACGAACTCCTTGAGCAGCTCTTCCAAGCACACGTAAGGAATCAACGTGCATTCTGATGGTAACTCCAGATCGGGTAATGATCATTAAATCATCTTCATCAGTAACATTTTTAATTGCTAATAATGGTCCCGTTTTATCTGTAATATTTAATGTTTTAACACCTTTTCCACCACGGTTTGTAATTCTGTAAATTGGTTCTCCATCTTCAGGATCATTTAAATAAGAACGTTTTCCATAACCATTTTCAGAAACAACCATAACAGTAGAAGTGTTATCTTTTACGCAAACCATTCCAATTACTTCATCGTGTTCTTCAACCATATTAACACCTCTTACACCAGAAGCATTTCTACCCATTGGTCGAACTTTTTCTTCATTGAATCTAATTGCTCTTCCTGATTTTGTTGCTAAAACAATTTCATTTGTACCATCTGTTAATTTCGCTTCTAATAATTCATCATTATCACGAATTGTGATGGCGTTTATACCATTTGCTCTTGGGCGAGAATATGCTTCTAAAGAAGTTTTTTTGATGATACCTTCTTTTGTACACATGATGATAAAGTTATTATCTACATATTCTTTATCTGTTAAATCTTGAACCTTAACATATGCTTTGATTTTGTCATCTTGTTCAATATTCAACAAGTTTTGTATAGCTCTTCCTTTTGCAACTTTATTACCTTCAGGAATTTCAAATACACGCATCCAAAAACACTTGCCTTTTTCAGTGAAAATTAAGAGATAATTATGGTTCGTTGCAACAAATAAATGCTCTAAAAAGTCTTTATCACGTGTGGTAGATCCTTTAGAACCCATTCCACCGCGATTTTGAACTTTATATTCATTTAAAAGTGTACGTTTAATATAACCAGCATGAGAAATAGTTACCACTACTTCTTCATCTGGAATTAAATCTTCCATACGCATTTCACTAGCAGAATATTCAATTCTAGACATGCGCTTATCTCCATATTTTTCTTTTACGTAAATCAATTCATCTTTAATGATTTGCATACGTCGTTCTTCATTTGCAAGAATGTCTTTTAAGTCAGCAATTAATGCCATTAAATCAGCATATTCAGCACGTAATTTATCTTGTTCAAGTCCTGTTAATTGACGCAATCTCATTTCAACAATTGCACGAGATTGAATGTCAGATAAATTAAATCTAGCAATTAGACTCTCTCTCGCTGCTTCAGGACTTTTAGAAGCACGGATAATTTTAATTACTTCATCAATATTGTCTGAAGCTATAATTAAACCTTCTAGTATATGCGCTCTTTCTTCCGCTTTTCTTAAATCAAACTTAGTTCTTCTGATTATAACTTCGTGTCTGAAATCAATGAAATTTGAAATTAAATCTTTCAAATTAACCAACATTGGTCTACCGCTAATCAGACATATATTATTGACTGAAAAAGAAGTTTGTAATGAAGTGAATTTGTATAATTTATTCAATACTACATTTGATATTGCGTCTCTTTTTAATTCAAAAACGATACGCATACCATTCCTATCAGATTCATCTCTTATGTCTGATATTCCTTCTAATTTTTTATCGTTAACTAATTCAGCTGCTTTTTTGATTAACTCTGCTTTATTAACTTGATAAGGTATTTCAGTAACGATGATTTGTTCGCGACCATTTGATTCTTCAATTTCTGCTTTAGCTCTAATTACAATCCTACCTTTACCTGTTAAAAAAGCTTCTTTTACACCTTCATATCCATAAATTATACCTCCAGTTGGAAAGTCAGGTGCTTTTACATAATTTAATAATTCCTCTACTTCAATTTCTTTGTTGTCAACATACGCTATACAACCATCTACTACTTCACTTAAATTATGCGGAGCCATATTGGTAGCCATACCAACGGCAATACCAGAAGCTCCATTTATTAATAAATTGGGGATTTTAGTAGGTAAAACAGTTGGCTCTTCTAAACTATCGTCAAAGTTGGGAGTGAAATCAATAGTCTCTTTTTCTAGGTCATCTAGCATTTCCTCTGCTATTTTTCTAAGTCTAGCTTCGGTATAACGCATCGCTGCAGGACTATCTCCATCGACTGATCCAAAGTTTCCTTGTCCATCAACTAATGGGTATCTTAATGACCAAGGCTGAGCCATACGAACCATAGTATCGTAAACAGAACTATCACCGTGTGGGTGATACTTCCCTAATACTTCACCTACAATTCTTGCTGATTTTTTGTGCGGACGGTTTGAAAAAACGCCAAGTTCTTGCATTCCAAACAATACACGTCTGTGTACAGGTTTGAAACCATCTCTAATATCTGGGAGAGCTCTAGAAACAATGACTGACATTGAATAATCAATGTATGCACTTTTCATTTCATCCTCAATATTTATCTGAATTATTTTTTCCCCATCTTCCATGTTATCAATCTGATATGATTAGTAAATTGTTTATTTTTGTTTCTTAAATAAGACCTCGAAGATAATGATTTAATGCTTTTAAATAGGATAGAGTAGTCTATACTTACTAACAAAAACGTGTGAAAATTTGATGTTTTAATGTTAGTTATTAACAATTATAAAAATTACTTTTGTTTTGAATGAACTATTTGTTTATTTGATGTTATTAAATTAACTTTTTATGGAAGCAAAATTTTCTCCTAGGGTAAAAGATGTAATAGGTTATAGTAGGGAAGAAGCTTTAAGGCTTGGGAATGAGTTTATTGCAGTGGAGCATGTTTTGCTTGGAATCATCCGTCAAGGAGATAGTACCGCTTGTAAGTTGCTTTATTCTTTTAATTTAGATTTAGAAAAAATCAAAATAGAGTTGGATATGGGTTTAAAAAGAAATACCCATCCAGTATCGGAGTTGAATGCTAATATACCGTTAGTTAAACAGGCTGAAAAAGTACTTAAAAAATCTTTTTTGGAAGCAAAACTTTCTAAAAGTGAACAGATTGGTACAGAACATTTACTTCTATCTATTCTTAGAGAGGAGGATTGTGTGGCTACTTCAATTTTAAATAAGTATGGTATCATATATGATATTGTAAGAGATGAGTTAGATAATATGATGAAAAACGAAAATTTACCAAGAGCTGAGTTTCCTGGATCTTCCGATGAAGAGGGGGAAAACTTTGGTGCAGCGCAAAGAAAAAGTGCTGATCCTAAATCCAAAACTCCCGTTTTGGATAATTTCGGGAGAGATTTGACAAAAATGGCTGAGCAAGGTCGTCTTGATCCAATAGTTGGTCGTGAAACCGAAATTGAGCGAGTTAGTCAAATCTTATCAAGAAGAAAAAAGAATAATCCTATCTTAATCGGTGAACCAGGTGTAGGAAAGAGCGCTATAGCAGAAGGTCTTGCTTTGCGCATAGTTCAAAGAAAAGTATCTAGAATTTTATTCAATAAAAGAATAGTTTCTCTTGATTTAGCTTCTTTAGTTGCAGGAACAAAATATCGTGGACAATTTGAGGAGAGAATGAAAGCTGTCATGGCTGAAATTGAAAAAAATCCAGATATCATTCTTTTTATAGATGAAATTCACACTATTATTGGTGCTGGTGGTGCTAGTGGTTCATTAGATGCTTCAAATATGTTTAAGCCTGCTTTGGCTAGAGGTGAGATGCAAGTGATTGGAGCTACAACCTTAGATGAATATAGACAGTATATAGAAAAAGATGGTGCTCTTGAAAGACGTTTTCAAAAAGTAATTATTGATCCAACTACAGTTGAGGAAACTATTCAAATTTTGAATAACATCAAAGAAAAATACGAGGATCATCATATGGTTACTTTTACACCAGAAGCTATTTCTGCATGTGTAAAACTTACAGATAGATATATTAGTGACAGACACTTACCTGATAAAGCTATAGATGCTTTAGATGAAGTTGGATCGAGAGTGCATATTACCAATATCAATGTTCCTAAAGAAATCATTGAAATTGAAGCCCAAATTGAAGCTTTAAAGGAAAAGAAAAATGAGGTGATTAAATCTCAACAGTACGAAGAAGCTGCTAAATTAAGAGATGACGAGCGAAAATTACAAGATAGTTTAGAGGTAGAAAAAAAGAAATGGGAGGAAGAAAGTAAAATTCATAGAGTTCAAGTTACGGAAGATAATGTTGCTGAAGTTGTATCTATGATGTGTGGAATCCCTGTAACTAGAGTTGCACAAAAAGAAAGTGGTCGCTTAGTTAACATGGGGGATGAACTTAAAGGTAAAGTTATTGGTCAAGATGAAGCTGTTGAGAAAGTGGTTAAAGCCATTCAACGTAATAGAGCCGGTTTGAAAGACCCGAATAAGCCAATTGGTTCTTTTTTCTTTTTAGGCCCTACAGGTGTTGGTAAAACACAACTAGCAAAAGTTTTAGCTAAATATTTATTCGATTCTGAAGAATCTTTGATTCGAATAGATATGTCTGAATATATGGAGAAATTTTCGATCTCTCGTTTGGTAGGAGCGCCTCCAGGATATGTAGGTTATGAAGAAGGTGGACAGTTGACTGAAAAAGTTCGTCGTAAGCCATATTCGATTATTTTACTAGATGAGATAGAGAAAGCACATCCAGATGTATTCAACTTGTTGTTACAAGTTTTAGATGACGGACACATGACTGATGGTCTTGGAAGAAAAATTGATTTTAAAAATACGATTTTGATTATGACATCAAACATTGGTGCTCGTCAATTAGCTGATTTTGGAACGGGTGTTGGTTTTGGTACTAAATCACAAAGTGAACAAAAGGATGAAAACAGTAAAGTGGTTATTCAAAATGCTTTAAGAAAGGCTTTTTCTCCTGAATTCTTAAACAGAGTAGATGATATGATCATGTTTAAATCTCTTTCAAGAGAAGATATTCATAAGATCATTGATTTAGAGTTGATTAAGCTTTATGGTCGTATTAATTCTCTAGGTTATCATGTTGAATTAACTGATAAAGCAAAAGATTTTATTTGTGAGAAAGGTTATGATGAAAAATATGGTGCTAGACCATTGAAAAGAGCAATTCAAAAATTCATTGAAGATCCACTTGCTGAAGAAATTATCAAATCAAATTTAAAAGAAGGTGATTCTATTAAACTTGATTTAGAAGATGCAGCAGATAAATTAATTGTAGTAATATCAGGCTCTGGTAAAACTAAAGCAAAATCGAAATAATAATTTCTTTATACTAATTTTGAAAGGGTGAAATTTACTTCACCCTTTTTTATTTATATATAATTCGCTTCGTTATAACTTGATTATTAAGGCCGTTGATTTTTAAAAAGTAAATACCGCTACTTAAATCTTGAATTTCAATTTTTATATCGTTTTGATCATTTTGTATGTTAACATCGTAGGTTTTTCCTAAAACATCTACTAAAAGGATTGAATTATATGAATTTAAGCCTTTTATTTTAAAATAAGTGTTTTCTGAACTTATTGGATTTGGAAAAATAATTATTTCATTAGATGTTTCGATGGTATCTTTTTTAGATAGATTAAGATCGAATTGTAATGTTTTGAAGTTTGGCTTGGTAAATGTTAGTAATGCGTACTTGTTTGATGTATCTATTGTAATTTTGTTTAGTCCTAACTTTAGCAGCATACTACTTAAATATTGATCGTTTTTTGAAATACCAAGCAATACTTTGTCGGTTTTAGAATTTACATTTAATTCATTTGTTTGACTATTGTATTCATAAGAAATATCTAAATCCTGAGGTGTTTTTGTTTTTAAATCAACACTTGGGTCTCCAAATAAAATCCATGTTTGCATAACGCCATTTCCTAATGAATTATATTTGTTTAACATCTTTATTTGACTTTCATAAAAAAGTTCTCCGATACTATAGGCTGTATTTTCAGTATCACTCGATGTTATAGAATTTATTATTTCATCCTGTGTTAGCATTGGAGGTGCCCAATCCATAAGGATGGAAGATCCACAAAATGCGATTGAACCGGTGAAATTTTGATCATCTTTACATTTTAAAAATGCTTCAGCTAAAGAACCTTCACCATGAATGAATTTTCCATTATCACAAGCAACAGAAATTACAAATGGGTTTTTATTCTTGTTGTTTAAATTGATGATATCAGATGAAGAAAGTTGACCAGTGAGCATCAAGTTGTCGTCTCCATGTCCCGTATAATTTAAAATTGAAACTCCTTCATTCAGAGCATTTATAATATCAATTTTATCAGGTGAACCGGGTAAATCATCTCCTCCGTGATTACCATCATAAAATTCATAAATTTTTGTATACCCAAAGTCTTTTAACTTAGTTTTTATATTTTGCAAATGTTGCCAATCTGCTTCACCTTTATCACCTTCTCCAAGCCCTTCGTTTGAACCTATACCGATTGATTTACTCATCCATTGGCCTTCAAAATTGTCTTTCTCGTAGAATATAGATTTATTAATAATCGATTTTATTTCATTAGTTGAGCCAGTAATTCTTCCAACAAATAGTTCAGGATAAAGATCATCAGTAATCTGTCCGAAGTAACTGTCGCTATAATAGTTATCACCATCAATTACTCCATAGCTGTGTGATGGTATTTCAAATTGATTACCTAATATGAGTACGTATTTTAAATTTGGTGTTATCGAGAAGTAATTAGCAATTTTATTTTTGATTTCTATTGAACTGTTATTGTCTATTTTTAATAAGTTGGTTTTTATTCCTTTTTGGTTTTTCCAATGTGCTAGTAATTTTGCATTGGCTTCGTTTGAATCTTTATAAACAATTAATAATTCTTTGTTTAAAGGATTAATAGATTTTAATTTAGTTGTTGATTTTTTGAATGAATAAAAAAAATCTTTATTTAAGTGATTTAGATTTGGTTCATCTAAAGTCAATGGAGTTAAGTTTATCTTTTTTTCAAATTGAATTTTAATTTCAATTTTATGAAAGCATAATAATTCATTTTTTAGAGAATCAAATTGAATAGGAGCAATCTGTAGGTTTTGTCCTATAAAATTTCGGTAAGCATATGGTACGTCAAGATCTATTAAATTGAATGGTAATTCATTTATATTACTCGTTGTAATACCTCCTTTTTTTGATTTTTCTCCAATACGTATTTTGTTAATTTTAAAGTTCGATTTTTCAGAATGTTGAATACTATATGATAATGTA
>JBKCEW010000141.1:0-25164 GCA_046304235.1 Crocinitomicaceae bacterium
GTTTAACTAAGGGTATGTGCTTTAATTTCTTTCTGAAGTTTGCTTTGTCTAATGTTGTTTCATAGACAAATTCATATAATTGTTGAAGTTCGTTAAGGGTGAATTTTAATGCTAATAATTCAAAACATACAGGTTCATTTCGCATTTTTTTCTTCAATAATTCATAAGTTGATTGAATAATTAAATTATGGTCGAAAGCTAATTCGGGAATATCATCAACAGGTTGCCATTTTACTTCTTCTGCCCAAGAGGAGGCGGTTGCTTTGAATTCGGACATTCTAAGTAGAGCCAGGTAAGCACTCGTTATCACACGACCTTGAGGATGTCGATTTGGATTTCCAAAAGTCTCTGCTTGATGAAGATCTACATTTGATAAATTTGTCAATTCTACAAGTATTCTGTTTGCCGCTTCATTTAGGTCTTCATCCGGGTAAACAAGATCTCCAGGTATAGCCCAATTGTTTTTATATGGTTCCATCGCGCGTTTGATCAAAAGCACATGTATTTTACCATTTTGAAAACCAAAAATGACACAATCCAAAGAAAAGGAATACGTAAAAAAATCTTTAAACTCGATTTTATACATAAGCTTATTTAATTAGTTCAATTAACTTGCTCAACGGACCAATTTGTATGCGAAAAAAACCGGGTTCATTTACAAATTCTCCTGATTGATTTGCATATTTTAAATCGTTATTGGATAATAAAAAAGAGACCTTTTTTGTTTGTCCTGGAAGTAAGTCTATTTTATCAAATCTTTTCAATTGTTTTACTGCTGGTGTTAGTTGTGCTTGTAAGTCAGAAATATATAACTGCGCAACTTCTTTTCCAGCGCGAAGTCCTTTGTTTGTAATGTCTATACTTATAAGGATAGTATCTGAATCATGGTATTGATCTTTATTGACAACCAAATTTGAATAGGTGAAAGTACTGTAACTCAAACCATGTCCAAATTCCCACTCAGGATCAAAACCGTTCCATTCATTTGTTTTTGATTTTTCAACACTTTTTGGGTGATCGTAATGTTCAATTATACCGCTGTATTTTGGATAAGTATAGGGTAATTTACCACATGGATTTTCCTCCCCATAAACAATTTTTGCGCATGCAGATCCTCCATAATCTCCAGGTAAATATAATTGTACTATTGCATCTAATCCTTCTACGATAGGGTGTAGCGTTCTTGGTCTTCCTTCTACCAAAAATGCAATGACTGGTTTACCGGTACGAATAGCGCATTTTGCGAGCTGTAATTGTGCTTCTGGTAAATCTAAATCTCGAATATCACCTGGTTTTTCAGTGCCTGGTAATTCCCCCAAACAAAGTAAAATGACATCATTTTTTAATGCTTCTTCTTTTAATTTGATTGTGTCTAGTATCCTGCTTGATTCCCATCCGTCCTTGTATTCGTTCACAGCACCTTTAACATAAGAAATGGAAGGATTTCTCGACTTAAACGCATCAAGAATGGACATCGGTCCAGGGGTGTTATAGGTAGTATCTATTCCTTGCCAAGTGTGTGTCCATGCGCCATTCAATGCATTCAATGAGTTAGCTGTCGGACCTATAATTAAAATTTTCGTGTTCTGGTTTAAGGGCAGAATATTATTCTTGTTTTTTAATAAGGTAATGGATTCTAAAACTGCATTTTCAGCTTCTTTTTTAAATGTGGAAGTTCCAAATAAATAGTCCTCTCCTTTAGTTTTATTTAAATTATCGAATAATCCAGCATACAATTTTACGCGCAAAATACGACGAACTGCATCCTCCAAACGAGTGGAATCGATTAGTTTTTCTTTGATTGCTTCGTTGAATAGCGTACAATAATCTTTGTAAAGTGGAGATGTTGGAACCATACTCATATCCACACCGGCTTGAATTGCTTGTACAATACCTTCTTTATACGATCCAGCAGTTTGATGAACTGAAGATAATAAACTAAAATCTTCCCAATCAGAAACAACGAAACCTTTAAATCCCCAATCTTGTTTTAGAAGTTTAGTCAATAGATTGTAATTTGCATGACCTGGAATACCATTTACGCTACCACTATTCACCATAACCGTAAGTGCGCCTGCTTCAATTGCTGCTTTGAAAGGCGGGAGATATAATTCTGACATGTATTTTTTAGGAATCCAAGCTGGTGTTCGGTCTCTTCCTGACTGCGGCATACTGTAACCTACAAAATGTTTTAAACAGGAAACAACATGAGTTCTATCTATTTTGTTTTCATTTCCTTGATAGCCTAAAATAAATTGTTTACCAAGTTCGGAAGCTAGGTAAGGATCTTCACCAAGTGTTTCAAAATACCGTGACCACAATGGTTGTCTACCCAAATCTAGTACAGGTGAGAAATTCCATCTTATGCCGCTTGCACGCATCTCAGTCGCAGTGATGGAAGCTGTTTTCTTTAAAATTTCTCGATTCCAAGTTGCTGCTAATCCAATTTCATGCGGAAATAGAGTAGCACCTTGGGTGTAATTTACTCCGTGTATGGCATCTATTCCATACAAAAGAGGGATTTTTGAGCGTTTCTTAAGGTAATATTGATTGATTGATTGATGAATCGATTTCCATTCACTCAATGTTAAAGTATGCGAACTGACATTTAAAATGGAGCCAACATGGTATTTTAGTATAGCTTCATTTAACTTAATTTCATCTATTTGTAAAGGTTCGAGAATTTTTCCAATGGTATCTGTTTTTAAAATAGCGTCCAAAGTGATTTGACATGTTTGTCCAATTTTTTCTTCTAAGGACATGTTTGCCATCAATAGCTTAATTTTCTCTTCAACCGATTTTTCAAATTGTTCCTTTTTCATCTGACAAAAGCCAAAAGAGTAGTAAATGATGAAGCAAACTATCAATATAATCTTACGCACAATTTAGAATTTTATAATTTATTTGAAAATAATAAATATTGTCTTTGGTACAATAACTATTTTGTGAAAATTAGTAGGTCTTTTTAGTTATAGAATCAATTTTTATTTTTTTCTATTTTTGTTACACAATTTATTTTGACTTTATGAAAAATTTTAGATTGTACTTCCAAACTTTTTTCGGACAATATCTTAAGCTACATTTTGATATCCAAATTCGATATCATCTTTTACGATAAATGATAATATAAATTTGCACTAAAAAAAGTGCAGTTTCAATTAAAATGCGCACTTTTTGTAGTGCAATTATTGTTTTTCTACCTTGGAAATACTTTTTTCGTACGTTGTATTTGCTTATGTGTAAAGAAAATCGAAAAATTTTCACAACAAAATAGCTGTTAACCTGAGTTCAATTGTTAAGTTTTTATTAATTAGCAACTTAATGAAGTTTCTTTGGTTTCCCTCCTAGAGGAGGGATTAAGGGAGGTGATTTATCATCTTGAGATTAATCAAATAAGAATCGAGCTCAGGTTGTTAAATTTATTTAAAAGATATTAAATTGGATATTTGTATAATAAATGTTGTTTATTATCTACAATAGTTTTAATTTTGATTAAAATAACCATCAAATGGCTTCGTTGAAAAAACAAATAATTTTCCCAAAGCACCAACATATTTTAACTACTTTAGGTGAAAATATAAAGCTAGCAAGGAAAAGGAGAAAATTGACGACAATACAAGTCGCTGAGCGTGCAAGTATAGATCGTTCAACCTTATATCAAATAGAAAAAGGAAACGCACGCGTTTCATTGGCTGCTTATTTTAATGTGTTCAGAGTGTTAGGATTACAAGATGATTTTTTAAAATTAGCGGATGACGATGAACAAGGTAGGCTTTTACAAGATATGCGATTGTTAAGTGGTAAGTAGATGAAAAATAAAATGAAACATATTTATGTATTTGCAGATTGGATAACAAGTCAACATGAACCTCAATTTATCGGTACAATTACTGTAAATGAGGGAAAAGGAAAACAATTGTTTAGTTTTGAATATGATACTGCTTTTCTTAAAACTACAAAACCTTTTTTATTAGATCCTGAAATTTCTTGGTATGAAGGAGAACAATTTCCGATCGGGAAAAATTGCTTTGGAATTTTTAATGATTCGATGCCTGATACTTGGGGAAGAACACTGATGAAAAGAAGAGCATTGATAAATGGAAGTAAAGAAGAGAGATTTTTAAGTGAAGTTGATTTTCTATTAGGCGTCCATGATTTCGGGCGTATGGGTGGTTTACGTTTTAAGTTAGATAAAGAAGGTGGTTTTTTAGATGATGATTCTACATTTCCAACCCCTCCTTGGTCGTCTATTCGTGAAGTCCAGAACGGAATCCGATTAATTGAATCTAAAAAAGAAAATATTGAAATTAATAATTGGCTTAAAATTTTATTGGCACCAGGATCTTCACTTGGTGGAGCAAGACCAAAAGCAAATATTTTGGATGAAAATCAACAATTATGGATTGCAAAGTTTCCGTCAAAATTAGATGAGGTAGATAAGGGGTTATGGGAGTATCTAGCTTATGTGCTTGCAATTAAATCTGGTATTCAAATGTCAGAATGTAAAACACAAAAAGTTGCTGGAGAACATCATACCTTTTTCACAAAAAGATTCGATAGAAAAGCAGATAAAAGACTGCATTTTGCATCTGCTATGACCATGACGGGTAATAATGAATCGACGTTAAAAGATAAGGAAGCAAGTTATTTGGATATCGCTGAGTTTATTCAATTTAATTTATCAGACAGTAAAACGGAGCTTCATCAATTATGGCGACGTATTTTATTTTCAATTTTAATATCAAATACAGACGATCATCTTCGTAATCATGGGTTTTTATGGATGGATGGTACTTGGAAACTATCACCAGCTTATGATATTAATCCTTCCATAGACAAGAATGGGTTATCGTTAAACATAGATATGTATGACAATTCACTCAGTATTGATTTATTAGTGAGTGTTGCACCCTATTTTCAATTACAGGAAAAGGATTGTAAAATTATTATTAATGAGGTACGTGAAGTTGTTTCTCAATGGGAATCTGAAGCCAAAAACATAGGTATTTCTCGTTCTGAAATTTCGCTGATGCGTCCTGCTTTTCGAGTTTGATTACCTTTGTCCTTCCAATGCACATCGAACTAATATACCAAGACGAATACTGCTTTGTGGTGAATAAACCCTCCAATATGGTGGTGCATCATTCAAAGTATGTGGGTGATTTGGAGGAAGAATCCTTGGTCGAAATCCTAGAAAAACAAAATGTTAAAGGTCATCCTGTCCATCGGTTGGATCGAAAAACTTCTGGATTAATTCTATTTGTAAAGGATAGTAAAAACGTTTCGATTTTTCAGAAAATGTTTGATGATAAGTTGATAAAGAAAAAATACTTGTCATTGGTCCGAGGATTTGTTTCTCAAGAAGGAGAGGTAGATTCTCCAGTTAAAAACGAGCGAGGAAATTATAGAGAGGCGTTATCACGATTCAAACCGCTTCATAATTTTGAATGGAATTTACCGGTGGAACCTTATCAAACGTGTCGTTATACATTATTAGAATTTGAACCAGTAACTGGGAGAATGCATCAGTTACGAGTTCACGCAAACAAAATGGCTCATCCGATTATCGGCGATCCAAAATATGGAAACAGACACCACAATCATTTTTTTGAGGTATATTTTGGATATGCTAGGTTATATTTGCATGCGTATTCGCTAGCATTTCCTCATCCTATTACAGGAGAAGAAATTAAATTAAAAACAAAATCACCCGAGTTTTGGAACGATTTGGGAATAATGAATTTAGAAACATTGTATGAATAAGATTCAGTTTATAGAACAACAAACTTCACTTGTTACCAAAGCGATTGAAAATACAGTTGCATTGTTAGAAGAAGGTGCGACCATTCCGTTTATAGCGCGTTATCGAAAAGAAAGAACGGGAGGATTGGATGAATTACAAATTGCATCAATCAGAGATAATGATAAGAAGTTTGAAGAAATAATTCAACGTCAAAAAACGATTATTAAGGCAATTGAAGAGCAAGGGAAATTAACCGATGAACTAAAAAGTAAAATTGAAAATGCTTTTGATTTAATTCAGTTGGAAGACATCTATTTACCTTACAAAAAGAAGCGTTTAACGAGAGGGGAGAAGGCACGTAAATTAGGTTTAGAACCACTAGCAAAAATGATTTTAGCACAAAAAGGGGGGACTCCAGAAAGATTAGCTGAATCTATTGTGAAGGGTGATGTGCAAGATGAAGATATGGCTTTGCAAGGGGCGAACGATATTATTGCCGAATGGGTAAATGAAAATGGAGCACTTCGTAATAAAATACGTCGTTTGTTTCAACGAAAAGCCGTTGTTACCGCTAAAGTAGTGAAAGGAAAAAACGAAGAAGGAGCAAAATATGCAGATTACTTTGATTTTAATGAATCCTTGTTTAAAATTCCATCCCATAGATTGCTTGCTATAATTCGTGGCGAAAAAGAAGGGGTGATTTCTTTTAAAGTGCAACCGGATAAAGAAGAAGCAATTTCGATGGTGCATGAGTTTTTTGTGCGAGGTGAAAACAGTGCTACTGATTTTATAAAATCGGCTTGTAATGATGGGTATAATAGGTTGTTGATGCCATCCATTGAAAATGAAATTATTAATGAAGCAAAATTGAAGGCGGATATTACTGCTATTCAGGTCTTTTCTAAAAACTTAAAACAATTATTATTAGCTCCGCCTTTGGGATCTAAACGTATTTTGGCGATAGATCCTGGATTTAGAACAGGGTGTAAAGTCGTTTGTATTGATGAAAAAGGAGATTTGTTAACGAATGTGACTATTTTTCCTCACGCTCCACAAAACGAACGGGATAAAGCAAGTGCAAAAATTGCGCAATTAGTTCAAGCGTATAAAATCGAAGCGATCGCTATTGGTGATGGAACCGCTGGAAGAGAAACAGAATTTTTGATTAAGAAAACACGATTTGACCGTGATATAGAAGTTTTTGTTGTGCGTGAAGATGGTGCTTCCATTTATTCAGCGAGTCCAATTGCACGGAAAGAATTTCCTGATTACGATGTAACAGTGCGAGGAGCGGTTTCTATAGGTAGAAGATTGATGGACCCACTTTCTGAATTGGTGAAAATTGATCCAAAATCGATTGGAGTGGGGCAATACCAACACGAGGTAGATCAAAAGTTATTGAAAGAATCCCTCGATGATGTAGTTGTATCTGCGGTAAATAATGTGGGGGTAGATGTGAATGTAGCGTCTTCTTATTTGTTACAATATGTTTCTGGTTTAAGCGCTTCTTTGGCTGAAAATATTGTAAAACACCGTCAGGAAATCGGAGCATTTCAATCACGAACTGAATTGAAAAACGTAAAAGGATTAGGTCCGAAAGCATTTGAGCAAGCCGCTGGTTTTTTGAGAATTAGAGAAGGTGAAAATCCATTGGATAATTCATCGGTTCATCCTGAATCTTATGAACTTATTTCAAAAATGGCGAAGAAATTAAAGTTGTCGGTTTCAGAATTACTAAATAATAATGAAGCCATTCAAGGATTGAAACAAACCGATTTTTCAGAGGTAGATTCTTTTACTTTTAATGATATCATTGAGGAGCTAAAAAAGCCAGGAAGAGATCCAAGAAAGAAGGCGAAAGTAATGGAGTTTAGCAAAGACATTCGTTCGATTGAAGACTTGAAAGTAGGATTTAAATTAACTGGGATAGTCACCAATGTAACTGCTTTTGGTGCATTTGTAAATATCGGAATTAAAGAAAATGGCTTGATTCATAAATCAAATTTATCCGACTCTTATGTCGAAGATCCTACCCAATATATCGCTTTACATGAACATGTAAATGTGGAGGTGATGGAGGTTGATGTGGCACGCAAACGCATTGGTTTGAGGAAGATTTAAATCTAATTTCCATATCAAATTCTATTTTACTAACTTTATGAGTTTGTAAAAAGTGAATGTTAAACATTTTTGTTTTAAAGTGTTTGATTTTCAATTTATAATTTGAAAGGTATGAATTCAATGATAGTAGCCTCTGTGCTCGTTTGTTATTTTTTAGTTTTGATTTTGATAGCGTATTTCACGTCACGTAAAGCAGATTCAGAATCCTTTTTCTCGGGAAACAAACAAAGTTCATGGTATTTAGTTGCTTTTGGAATGATTGGTACTTCATTGTCTGGTGTGACTTTTATTTCAGTTCCAGGGGCAGTCGGTGGAGGTGGTTGGCATTATTATCAATTAGTACTAGGTTTTTTCATCGGATATTTTGTTGTTGCGTATGTATTATTGCCTCTTTATTACAAATATAACCTCACTTCGATTTACCGTTATTTAGAATTTCGTCTTGGATTTCAAGCGTATAAATGGGGAGCAGGGTACTTTATTTTATCAAGAACGCTAGGTGCTGTTGTTCGTTTGTATCTGGTTATTAACGTACTACAATTATTTGTTTTTGATGAGTTGGGAATTCCATTTTGGTTGACAACCGTTTTAATTATGACGATGATTGTGTTGTACACGTTGAAAGGAGGAGTGAAAACCATTGTATGGACAGATACACTACAAACCGTTTTTATGTTGTTAGCCTTGGTTGTATGTATTTTCTCTATACAAAGCAATTTAGGATGGGATTGGGGCACGATTTGGACAGAAATGAAATCCAATAAATTAACTGAAGTGTGGGCGTTTGATGGGTTGAAAAAAGATTATTTCTTAAAACACGTACTAGGTGGTGCCTTTATTACAATTACGATGACTGGATTAGACCAAGAAATGATGCAGAAAAATATCAGTGTTAAGAATTTGAAAGATGCACAAAAAAATATGGTTTCATTTTCAGTGGTATTATTATTTGTGAATCTATTATTCTTATTTTTGGGAGGAATGCTTTACATTTTTGCGAAACAAAATGGGTGGCAATATCAACCAGATGATATGTTTCCTGCAATCGTTCAAAATCATTTACCTCAAGGAATTTTTATCATTTTCATTATTGGTTTGATTTCAGCTTTATTTCCATCTGTTGATGGTGCAATAACCGCATTGACTTCTTCTTTCTGTATTGATATTCTTGGTTTTCAACGTAGAGATGACTTAGATGAGAAAAAACGAGTGCGAATTCGTCAAATAGTGCATTTGAGTTTTGCGGTGTTGTTTTTATTATTAGTGTTTTATTTCAAATGGAAAAACGATAAAAGTATAATCAATTTGATTTTTGTTATCGCAGGATACACATATGGACCCTTATTAGGTTTATTTAGTTTTGGGATTTTAACTAAAAGATCAATTAAAGAAAAAGTAGTTCCATTTGTTTGTATTCTTTCTCCGCTTTTTTGTTATTTATTAGATAAAAATTCAGAAAAAATATTTTCGGGTTATCTATTTGGTAACGAAATGTTGATTTTAAATGGATTAATCACTTTTGTCTTATTATTTATAACAAGTAGAAAAAATGAGAATACTATTGTCGGATAATGGGTTGCATTTACGCTTTGCACCTTTAACATTAACTCGTCCTGTTGGAAATTTACGCATAGGTATTTTAACAAATGATGAACGTTGGAAACAATTTGTACCTGATGCTGAAATTTTCTTTGAAACAGAAAGTTATTTACAAAATAAATTTCAAGGAACGGATAAATGGGATGTTAAAATAAATGCAAATGTAATTCCAAATCAAGAGCTTGTAAGCCAAATTCAATCGCTAAAAAAGAATACAAGACTTTTAATAAATGGTGTTTCTATTGCGGAAAAAGGGAATGCGATTAAGGATGAGGTTGAATTTAACGGCGAAGCTCCTTTAATATTAAATCAACGCTGGGATTTGTATCAACAAAATAGTCAGGTTTTAAAGTCAGATTTTGATCTATTAACTATAGGTAGAAAATCACAAAAGTTATCATCTTCAAATACAATTATAGGTGATGCTTCACTTATTTTTTTAGAAGAAGGATCAAGTGTAGAAGCTTGTATTTTAAATACAACTAATGGACCTATTTATGTTGGTGTAAATGCTGAAATTATGGAGGGATCGGTTGTGCGAGGTCCATTGGCGTTGTGTGAATCTGCAGGATTGAAATTAGGAACTAAAGTGTATGGTCCTACCACCTTAGGTCCACATTGTAAGGTAGGAGGGGAGGTGAATAATGTTATTTTTCAAGCCTATTCAAACAAAGGTCACGACGGTTTTATTGGTAATGCTGTAATCGGTGAATGGTGTAATTTAGGTGCGGATACAAACTCCTCTAACTTGAAGAATAACTATTCAAATGTGAAAGCGTATTCTTATGAAACCGATCAAATGGAAAGTACTGATGTTCAATTTATGGGATTAATGATGGGGGATCACAGCAAGTGTGGGATTAATACGATGTTCAATACAGCAACCGTAGTTGGTGTTTCTGCAAATATTTATGGAGGAGATTTTCCTTCTAAAAAAATCGATTCATTTTCTTGGGGTGGTCCAAATCATAGAGTAGTTGATTTTCAGCTTGAGAAGGCTATTGAGGCTGCAAAAGCAATGATGGAAAGAAGAAACGTTCCGTTTACAGATGCAGATAAAGAAATCTTTGAATATTTAAGTCAACATAATCGTTAACGTATTTTAACCCTAAAAAACTAATCAATTCTCTATATTCGTTTGAATGAAGTCACTTATCGAATTATATAAACAAACATTTAAGTACAAATTCGTTGCCATCATGGTGATCGTTTCAAATTTGATGTTTGTTATTTTCAACTTATTGTCTCTTGTTCTTTTTATCCCCGTACTACAGTTGATTTTCCCAAAAAACAAAGACGAAATTAACTGGATTAAAGAACCAATATTCAATGGAGGATTTCTTGATTTTTTTAAATATTGTTCAAAATGGTATGAGTACACTATGCAACAAATGGTGTTGAAAGATCCAAAAGAAGCTCTCTTTTTTGTTTGTATTTCGGTAGTTTCAGCTTTCTTTCTTAAAAACGTTTTTAGATATTTAGCTATTTATTTTCAATCATTTCTGAGAATGTCAGTAGTACGTGATGTACGTGATAATTTATTCCGTAAAGCATTACGTCTTCCGCTTTCTTTTTACACGGAAGAAAGAAAAGGAGATATCATGGCAAGAATGAATAGTGATGTGAATGAGATTGAAGTTGCAGTAGTTTGTTTGTTAGAATTGATTTTTCGTGAACCGATTGCTATAATTATCAATTTGGTAGTGTTAATTTATTGGAGTCCATCTCTGACCTTGTTTTCGTTGATTTTACTACCAATTTCAGCTTTAATTATTTCTAGAATAGGTAAAAGTTTAAAGAAAACTGCCAAAGAAGGGCAAGAACAAATGGGGGTGTTATTTTCTTCTTTAGAAGAGAACTTAACTGGAATTAGAATTATCAAAGGGTTTAATGCTACAAAATATGTTGAGGAAACGTTTCGTAAAATCAATTTAAGACACCAACAATTAATCACATTGACTTTCAGAAAAAAAGATCTATCATCTCCCTTAAATGAATTTTTAGGATCTGTAGTTTTAGTATGTATTGTTTGGTTCGGTGGTTCCATGATTTTAGATTCAAGGGAAAATGCAAGTTTAACTGGGGAAGAGTTTTTAACTTTTATCATCGTTTTTTCTCAGTTACTTAGACCGATTTCCGGTATTGCTTTTTGTATTTCCAATCTTAATAAAGCAAAAGTTTCTCAAGATCGAATTAATGAAATTTTGAATTTAGATGAGAAAATTTATGAGACTGAAAATCCAGTTAAACTAGAGAAAATTATTTCAGGAATTACCTATAAAAACATCAAGTTTAAATACAAAGATAAGTGGGTGTTAAACGATATTAATTTAGAAATTCCTCAAGGAAAAACAATTGCTCTTGTAGGTGAATCGGGAAGTGGAAAATCAACTATAGCAGACCTTTTACCACGTTTTTATGATATTCAAGAAGGTGAGATTTTAATCAATGGAATCAATGTTAAAAATATTGGTTTAGAAGAATTAAGGAGTCATATTGGTATTGTTAGTCAAGAATCCATACTATTTAATGATTCGATAAAAAACAATATTGCTTTTGGTCTTGAAAATGTTTCAGATGAAGCAATTATGGAAGCTGCAAAAATTGCGAATGCGCATGATTTTATTTCTAAATTAGATCAAGGATATGATACTAATATAGGAGAAAGAGGAAACAAGCTGTCTGGAGGACAAAAACAACGAATTAGCATAGCAAGGGCTGTTTTACGTAATCCAGAAATATTGATTTTAGATGAAGCTACTTCAGCACTTGATACAGAGAGTGAAAAAACAGTTCAAGATGCGCTTGAAAAATTAATGAAAAATAGGACATCTTTAGTAATTGCACATCGTCTTAGTACTGTTAGGAATGCGGATAAAATAGTTGTGCTACAAAAAGGAAACATTGTTGAACAAGGAACTCACGAAGAATTATACGCACTAAATGGGGTGTATCATTCGTTATGTAGTTTACAAGGAGTGTAATATGTATGTATTACTGAAAAATATTCAAAGAAGCTTATTTTTGAAACTATTTTTTAGTTTTACTTTTCTATTATTTTCTTTTTTTTCCATTAGTCAGTTGTCAATTTCTAAAAAATTCACACCTAGTGGAATTGTTAATCAGGTTCTGAAAGGAAAAGGGGTAGAGATTTCAAATGTTACCTTTCGAGGAGCTTCCAATGCTTTGGGTACTTTTACTGCTAATAATACGAATCTAGGTATAAAAGAAGGAATTATTCTATCTACTGGAAGTATCTATAATGCCGTTGGTCCAAATAAAGAAGAAGATAAGTCAACTGATTTTGCTAAACCTGGTTACAATCTATTAGGTCCAACTTCATTCGATGCTGCTATTTTGGAATTTGATTTTACACCCCAAGGTGATACGATTGAATTTCAATATGTTTTTGCTTCGGATGAGTACCCGGAATATGTTGATAAGGAATTTAATGATATTTTCGGTTTTTTTATTTCTGGTCCAGGTATTTCTGGAGTTAGAAACATAGCTATTCTACCTGATGGAAACACGGTGGCCATTAATAATGTAAATCAGTTTAGAAATTCAAATTATTATATTTCAAACAATTTTGGTCAAACAATCGAGTATGATGGGTTTACTAAAGTTTTGACAGCCAGAGCTGTTGTTCAATGTGGTAAAACTTATCACCTTATTTTGGCGATTGCTGATATTCAAGATTATGTGTATGATTCTGCGATCTTTTTAAGTGCCAAAAGTTTATCAGTACCAACTAAATTTGAAATAAAGCA
Source organism: Crocinitomicaceae bacterium (assembly GCA_046304235.1). Lineage (GTDB taxonomy): Bacteria > Bacteroidota > Bacteroidia > Flavobacteriales_D > Crocinitomicaceae > CANHVK01. The sequence continues at coordinate 13,234 of JBKCEW010000141.1, forward strand.
AACACTATCAAATTATTTTTTTGATGATGATAGTACTAAGATGCTTGAAAATTGTACATCGGCTAATATTCAAATAAAAAGAGCTGCTCAGTTTATTAATCGAAATACAACACTGAACATTTCAATTGAGGGAAGTGCAATTGAAAATAAAGATTACTCAAAGACGATACCTAAAACCATTAGTTTTAATTCAGGTGAATTAATCAAAGATATTTCATTCAACGCTCTGTATGACAAAGAAAAAGATACATTAGATTCATTAATTCTAATTTTTTCAGGACCAGAAATTTGTGAACCTATTCGTTTAAAATTTACTTTTCAAAGTATAGAACCACTAGATGTCAAACTACTAGATGATACAATACATTGTGAAGATCAACCAATTTTTTTGAAACCAATAATAAATGGAGGTTTGATACCATATAATTTCGTTTGGTCAACAGGAAGTTTTCAAGATTCTATTCAAATTTTACCCGATCAATCAACGAATTATAGTGTAACCGTAAACGATCAATGTTTTAAAACACCAATAACAGTTTCAAATACTGTTATTATCCCTTCTTACATTCCATTGTCAATAAACACAATACCAGAGTTCACTGAAATTTGCCCATTTAAGCCAACCTATATTCCTGTAAGGCCAACCGATGGAGGAGGTAATTATACATTTAAGTGGTTTAAAAATGATGAACTCTTTTTAGAAGCTAAAATTGATACTATAAAACCTGAAAAAACTTCAAATTATAAAGTTTTAGTTTCTGATCGATGTGGAGATACTGTATCTACTAGTTTCAAATATACTGTAACAAGTCCACCTTTAATAACTAATTTATCTGGCGATTCTGTCATTTGTTATTTGGATTCAAGTTTAATTAAAATTCAAGCAACAGGTGGTTTTGGTAAATATTCATATAGATGGGAAAATCTAAATTCAAATGCTGATTTTGTCTATTCAAAAAATTTGTCATCTAGTTGGGTATATGTAAATGTGGGAGACGAATGTAAGACTTTTGAAATTCGAGATAGTTTTTTTGTAAGAGTAATGCGACCTTTTGTAGATTTTGAAGTACAAGGAAATCCAGTGATAAATACCCCGATTTTTTTATTGAATAAGTCAAAAAATGTAACCAAATATAATTGGTTTGTAAATAAGGAATTTGTTTCGAAAGATTTCAATACATACGTAACATTGTCAGATTCTGCAAATCATGAATTTAGATTATTGGTAACAGATGAATTCGGTTGTAAAGGAGATACAACGATTTATTTTCTGGTTTACAATACCCCAACGGTTTATATTCCAAATGCATTTACACCGGATAATAATTTATTCAATAATGTTTTTTATCCAGTATTAACTTCAATAAAATCAGTTGAATTTTATATCTATAATCGTTGGGGAGAATTAGTTTACCAAACGAATGAACTTCGTAAGTGCTTCTGGGATGGTACCCATAATGGTGAAATATGTCCAAATGGTATTTATATATACAAGTTAAAAACAATATCTGTCACCAACGAAAAGAAAGAATTTGTTGGTCATGTAAATCTTATTAAATAACTTATAATAATATGATTAATAAAAAAACTGTTCTTATACTACTAGTTAGTTTTAATTTATTTGCTCAAAAAGACAAACAAATAAATTGGTATAATTCTACAAAAGGTTTAAAAACTGAAAAGGCCTATAAATTCTTAAAACAAAAGAATAAAAAAGGGGAAGAGGTCATAGTAGCTGTAATAGATTCTGGTATTGACATAAAGCATGAAGACTTACAGGGTAAGATTTGGGTTAATACTAAAGAAATTCCTGATAACAAAATTGATGATGATGCTAATGGATACATTGATGATGTTAATGGTTGGAATTTTTTAGGTAATTATAAAGGTGAAAATCAAGAGTATGCTCGATATGAAAAAGTTAGAATCTATTCTGAACTTAGAGATAAATATGAGCGTTTTGAAAAAAATCAAATTTCTGAAAGTCAAGAATTTAATTTTTATAATCAATTAAAAAAAGAAATTAATACGGAACGTTCTGAATATGAAAACTACAAGTCCCAAACAAAACAACTTTTACAAGCGATTAATTTCATACCAAATTATGTGAGTTTTAAACTTAACAACGCAAATTATACCATAAATGACTTAAAAAAATGGAACATAACAGAAGAGGATGAAATTCAAATTAAAAACATCGCTATTTCTATTTTAACTGGAGAATTATCAGAAGAAATATTAAAAGAGCAACAAAAACAAATTGAGGATGAATTGAATTATCATTTAAATCCAGATTATGATGATCGAAAATTGATAGGAGATAAAATAGATGATTTTAATGACATAAGCTACGGAAATAAGAATGTAGAAGGTCCTGATGCTCTTCATGGCACTCATGTTGCAGGTATAATTGGGGCAATACGTGGTAATCAATTAGGTGGTGATGGAGTTGCTGATAATGTTAAAATAATGACTTTAAGGGCAGTTCCAAATGGTGATGAGCACGATAAAGATATTGCATTAGCAATTCGATATGCAGTTGATAATGGGGCAAAAATAATTAACATGTCTTTTGGAAAATCATATTCTTCTTTTCAAAAGGAAGTCTATAAAGCAATGGCGTATGCCGACAGTTTGGATGTTCTATTAGTTCACGCTGCTGGAAATGACCATAAAAATATAGATATAGAGTCAAATTTTCCAGCAGTAAATTACGAGTTTCAAACGAAATCTTTAAATTTATTAATAACTGTGGGAGCTTCTACAGAAAATAATCGAGGTCTGTTAGCTGCAGATTTTTCAAATTATGGAAAAAAATCAGTAGATATATTTGCTCCAGGACAAGATATCTTCAATACCATTCCTGACAATAAATACAAAAAGCTTGATGGTACTTCAATGGCTGCTCCTATGGTTTCTGGTGTTGCTGCCTTAATTAAATCATATTATCCAAATCTATCTATGAAAAAAATTAAAGAGATAATTATAAAATCTGGGAAAGATTTTGGAAAAACGAAACAAAAAATACCAGGTGATTCCAATAAAGTTGATTTTTTAGAATTTTCAAAATCAGGGAAGATTGTAGATCTTTATAAATCGGTAAAAATGTGTGAAAGTGAATATTAAAATATGTTTAATAAGCTTTTTACTATTAATTTTTTCTAACTAAATTTGCCAAAAAAATAAAGTTATGAGTCATGGAATTAAGCCTGGTGTAGCAACCGGAGATGATGTTCAAAAAATATTTCAATTCGCTAAAGAAAAAGGGTTTGCTTTACCAGCTGTCAATGTAACAGGATCTTCAACTGTGAATGCAGTTATGGAGACTGCAGCAAAGCTTAATGCACCTGTAATTATTCAGTTTTCAAACGGAGGGGCTTTATTTAACGCGGGTAAATCATTAGACAATTCGAACGAAAAAGCAGCGATTGCAGGGGCTATCACTGGGGCCAAACATATTCATGCTCTTGCTGAATTATATGGTGCTACGGTAATTTTGCATACTGACCACGCTGCAATGAAATTATTGCCATGGATTGATGGTTTACTTGATGCATCTGAACAGTTTTACAAAGAAACTGGAAAGTCTTTGTATTCTTCACATATGATTGATTTATCTGAAGAGCCAATAACAGAAAATATCGAGATTTGTAAAAAATATCTTGATAGAATGAGTAAAATTGGTATGACTTTAGAGATTGAATTAGGTATAACCGGAGGAGAAGAAGATGGTGTTGATAATTCAGATGTAGATAGCTCGAAATTATATACTCAACCTGAAGAGGTAGCATATGCATACGAAGAGTTAATGAAAATAAGCCCACGTTTCACAATTGCTGCTGCATTTGGAAATGTTCATGGGGTTTATAAACCTGGTAATGTAAAATTGACTCCGAAAATTTTGAGAAATTCTCAAGAGTTTGTTCAACAAAAATTCAATACTGGACATAATCCAGTTGATTTTGTATTTCATGGTGGTTCTGGTTCTACGTTAGAGGAAATTCGTGAAGCAATTGGTTATGGTGTTGTAAAAATGAATATTGATACTGATTTACAATTCGCTTATACAGAAGGTACATTGAATTATGTATTGAAATACCAAGATTATTTGAAGACTCAAATAGGTAATCCTGAAGGTGACGAACTTCCAAATAAAAAATATTATGACCCTAGAAAATGGGTTAGAGAGAGTGAATTAACTTTTGTGAAAAGATTAACACAATCTTTCGAAGATTTAAATAATGTAAATACTTTAGGATAAGATTAGTATGAGTAGTTGGTTTAAAAGAAATAAAGAAGGTATAACAACTTCTACTTCTGAGAAAAAAGAAACACCTGAGGGGTTATGGCATAAATGTCCTAACTGTAAAACAGTATTTACTCAAGCTGATTTTATTAAAAATAGTTACGTTTGTGATAGATGTTCTCATCATGAAAGAATTGGTTCTGAAGAATATTTCCAATTAATTTTTGATGATCAAAAGTTTACAGAAATTGATCCTGATTTATCTTCTGCAGATCCACTAGAATTTCAGGATACTAAGAAGTATACTGATAGAATTGCTTCTTCTCAGAAAAGCACAGGGTTGAAGGATGCTGTTAGAACGGCATATGGCACTGTTGATGGAATGGATTTAGTTATAAGTGCTATGGATTTTGCTTTTGTAGGAGGTTCTCTTGGGTCAGTGATGGGTGAAAAAATCGTTCGAGGAATTAACAAAGCAATTGAATTGAATGCTGCCTTTATGATTATTTCAAAATCAGGTGGTGCTAGAATGATGGAAGCTGGTTTTTCATTGATGCAAATGGCTAAAGTTAGTGGTAAACTAGGTCAATTATCAGAACATAAATTACCTTACATTTCTTTCTTAACTGATCCAACAACAGGTGGAGTAACTGCTTCATTTGCTATGTTAGGTGATATCAATATTGCTGAACCAAAAGCATTGATAGGATTTGCTGGACCAAGGGTAGTGAAAGAAACAATTGGTAGAGATTTGCCTGAGGGATTCCAAACATCAGAGTTTTTATTAGAACATGGATTTTTAGATTATATAGTTGATAGAGCAGATTTAAAAAAGACATTAGCATTATCATTGAAACTCTTTAAAAACTAATACTAGGGCTACTCTGTAGCCCTTTTTTTATTATACCAAAACCATTTTTAATATTATTTTATCGATTAAATTTATTTGGTTTATCATTAGTGAAAATATTTATTATTTCAAATTTAATATGAAAAAAGCAACGTTATTATTTACTGTATTTTCCTTAGTACATTCATTATCTTTAACAGCTCAAAAAAAAGATTCTATTGTTTTTAATCCAAAAATTGAATACGGTCAAGTTTCTGATAAAGAAGGGAATGTTTATAAAACTCTAGTTTTAGATAATAAAACATGGATGGCTGAAAATTTAAGAGTTACCAAATATAAGAATGGCGATCCGATAGAAACTACAGAGTCTAATATGGATATTTCGAAATCAGTTGACCCTAAATTCTATTGGTCCTACAAAGGAAAAGACTCTCTATCCAAAATATATGGTAATCTTTATTCCTGGTTTGTAGTTCAAGATCCAAGAGGAATTTGTCCCGATGGGTTTCATGTACCCTCAGATCAAGAATGGCTTTCATTAATAAATGCTTTTGATGGGAATATTGAAGCAGGAGCAAAATTAAAAGAAACTGAATTTAATCATTGGATGAAGCCTAATGCTAATGCTAACAATGAGTCTGGCTTTACTGCTTTGCCTGGAGGGTATAGAGAAAATGATGGAAAATATTATGTCCTCGGTTTTAGAGGTTATTGGTGGAGTTCAAAAAAGAATTATGTTTACATGGCTTGGAATACGGGATTGATTTATAATAATGATATAATTGAAAGGTTAGATTTTATCAAGAAAAATGGATTGTCTGTGAGATGTGTAAAATAAAAAAAGGCTTAATAAGCCTTTTTTTTATTCATAAATATCTTTTGTGATATGGTTAATATTAGAGTTACAGAGGTATAAACATTTACAATTAACGTTATAGTATTGTTATTTACACCAAATAATATAAACTAGGTAATAGCAAACATATTAATATTATTAATCTCATTATTCCCTTAAAAAATGAGCTTATCATAACAACGAAACTTGTTATGATTAATGAAATTTGAAACTTGATAGATATTTCTAAAGGAATCAATTCAAGTGAACTAAAAACCGAAATCATAAAGGAGATTATAATTAAGATAAACGATGTCAACTTTGTTTTAATTCCTCCACTATATAACGAAAGCCCGATAATATATCCTCCTAATATTAAGTAAATAAAGAATATGATTAGTGACATTAAGGGGATAATTCTAGATAGGTAAATACCTGTATATAAAGAAATACTAATTAAACCTATAAGTCCTGATAATATGAATGAAATAGCTAGTTTTTTCATAATTATTTTAGGATACGTCTGCTTTTTTCGGCTGCACAAACTAAATTCCATAATGCTCTAGCTCCTACATTTGCATCCCAATCATCTTCTTTACCAGGTGCAACTTCATTTAAATCAAAGGCAATTATTTTTCTTCCAGATTCAACAATTTTAAAAATTAAATAATTAATTTCTTCAAGTTCAAAACCGCCTGCTACAGGAGTACCTGTATTAGGACACAAGTTTGGTTTTAACCCATCTATGTCAAATGAAATATAAACGTTGTCAGGAAGCTCATTGATAATGTTGTTTGTTATCTCATTCCATGTTTGACCATTGTATAAAGACTCTTTGATTTGCCAATCGAAATAGGTACTTACTTTGCCTTTCGAGTTTTCAATCAAATCAATTTCACTTTGAGCAATATCTCTAATTCCAACTTGAACTAATTTTGAAAGATTTTGACAATTTGTGAGTACATTGTACATAATACTTGCATGAGATTGAAGAAAACCTTCGTAACTATTTCTCAAATCAGCATGCGCATCAATTTGTAATATACCAAATGGAACATTTAGCTCATCAATAGCTTCAATCAAACCTAGTGGAGTGCTATGTTCACCACCCAAAACCGCAGGAATTTTACCTTCTTTAAGTAAAATACTGCATTTTTCTTTAAGATTGCTTTTTAAAGCACTTTGAGCATCATGCATATCTGTAATCAGCTCTCTGAAAACAGAGGAGTTTTCAATCTTACCTCCATTTTCTAAAAAATCAATGTATTCAATTCCTCGAAGACAAAGATCATCATTTATTTTCTTCCACTCATTTGATATTGGAGACATAAAAACCTTTGTATTCCATGCTTCAGTAAGTTTTGGGTGGTAAAAATCTAACTGAGTAGATGCTTCTAGTATTGCTTTAGGACCATTACTAGTCCCTTTACCATAGGATGCTGTTGCATCCCAGGGTATAGGAGTAATAACAATGTTTGCTTCTTCTTTAGTTACAGGAAAACCAAAAATGTTTCCATTTGCAATACCGACACCATTCGGATCAAAAAGTTCACTCATTATTTTTTTAATAATTCTTTAACAAAGTTTGGTGTGGCAAAACTTCCAACATGAATTTCTGCATTGTAATATTTTAATTTATTTTCTTCTACAAATGCATTAATTTTATCAGTATCAGTAATTGATTTAGGGTGTTGTGCCCCTTTCAAGCCATATTGGAAACTCCACATACCAGTAGGATAGGTTGGTACAAAAAATAACGATACAGGCGCATTTTCTTTACCGAAAATATCTTGAAGTGTATGGTTTAATTCACTGAAAGCTTTCTCGTTAAATTTTGGTGATTCTCCTTGAGCTACTAAAATACCTCCTGCTTTCAATGCGTTGTAACAATTTGTATAAAACGATACTGAGAATAACCCTTCTGCTGGACCAACAGGATCAGAACCATCAACGATAATTACATCGTAGAAATCTTTACTAGCATTTGCAATGTAGGCAATACCATCATCAACTCTCAAATCTAATTTTGGATGATCGAATGAAGCAGCTATAGAAGGTAAATATTCTTTACATGCTTTAATAACTTCGCCATCAATTTCAACCATAGTTACTTTTTCTACTCCAGGATGTCTAAGAACCTCTCTTACAGTTCCACCATCACCACCACCTATAACAAGTACGTTTTTAGCATTACCATGTGTGAATAAAGAAGGATGTGAGATCATTTCATGATAATGAAATTCATCTTTTTCAGTAGTCATGACCATATCATCTAAAGTCAACATCTTTCCGTATTTCTGAGATTCTAGAATTCGAACACGTTGGAAAGGAGATTGAACATCATAGAAAACATCACCTGTAAAACGCAAAGATAAAGCTTGGTTTTCATCTTTATCTGTAAACCATACATTTCTGGTATACATTTCAGGGTTTATATGTTCAGCAGCTTTTGTTCTCATGCTTGAGATATCAAAGTCATTTCTAGTTAATAAATTAACAGAGCCTCTTTTCATTTCTAATGCTGAGTAATTCTTTGCGCCAAAACATTCTTTAAGGAAATCAAAAGATATCCATGCATTCATTTCCCCACAAGTAAATAAATCAACTGCTGCATAACCATACTCAGGCCAAGTATGAATTGCTAAATGACTTTCTTGAATTACTACAACACCTGATACCCCATATGGAGAAAAATGGTGAAAAGTAGAGTTGATAACTGTTGCTCCAGCTTTTTGTGCTGCACCAACCATGTCTCTCTCGATTGAAGTTACATCATTCATGATGCTTGGGTCGCAACCCATGAATTCAACTAAAATATGATTTCCTAATGCGTGACTCATTTCAGTATACTAATTTTAAATTATAATTAACAAAAATACATTTTTTGAAAAAAATAAGTGTTTATTGCTTTGTTTAAATAATCAATAATTTTTCAATAATTAAAAAATAACAAGGGAATATCTATTTATGAAGAATTTTTCCATCTTCCATTTCTATAATTCGGTCACAATTTGAAGCAAAATCAGGGTCATGGGTTACAATTAGTAAGGTTTGTTTGAATTCCGATGTTAATTCTTTAAATACATCAAATACTATGTTACTATTTTTTTTATCCAAGTTACCGGTAGGTTCATCTCCCATAATGATCAATGGATCGTTAATCAATGAGCGAGCAATAGCAACTCGTTGTTTCTGTCCTCCTGAAAGTTGATTTGGTAATTTTAAAGCTTCATTTTCTATTCCTAATATTTTCAACTTTTCAATAGCCTTATATTCAATTTCCTCCTTTGAAATTTTGTTAAGTTTTAAACCCGGTAACATCACATTTTTCAGTACATTAAATTCGTTTAATAAATAATGAAACTGAAAGACAAATCCAATTTTTTCATTTCTGATTTTTGCTAAATAACCTTCTTTTTTATTTGACATTAATTCATTATCGATGAATAATTCTCCATCATACTCTGTATCCATTGTTGATAAGATATATAAAAGAGTCGATTTTACACCTCCGGATTTTCCTGTTAATGAGACAAATTAACCTTTTTGTATTTGAAAGTTTATGTCTTTTAAAACAGGAATTGTAATTGGATCGTGAAATTCTTTGTAGATGTTTTTTGCTTCTAAAATGATACTCATTACTTTCCTCGTATTATTATTACTGGATCAATTTTGCTTGCTCTTTTAGCGGGGAACAAACCTGCAAAATAGGTTGTCACAATTGAAAAAACACCTCCTATTAAGTAGAAGACAGGTTTGTATGATACAGGGTATGTTTTTACAGTGGGTAAAGCTGCAGTATTAAATGGAATTTGATCAATTAAAGTTGACAATCCAAAACCAAATATTAATCCTGATATTCCTCCTATCAATCCGATGGTTAATGCAATTGATAAAAAAATAAATTTAACATCGTTACCTGAAAAACCGGTAGCTTTTAAAATTGCAATAGAATCCATTTTTTCATATATCATCATATTCAAGATGTTATAAATTCCAAAACCAGCAACTATGAGCAAGGTGATACCAACTGCGTAAGAGATTAATGTTCGAACAAAACTACCTGTTTCGAATTGTGAATTAGCTGTTTGAATATCAATAGCATCAATATCAAAGTTTTCAGCAAATTCCTTCGCTGTTTTTGGAGCTAGTTCAATATTATGAAGTTTCACTTGAATATCTGTATAATAGGAATTAGATACACCTAATAATTTTTGTGTAGTATTTAGTGAGCAATAACTTTGTACTTTGTCAATATCTTGAAGACCTGATTGAAAAAAACCAACAACTTTTAATTTAACTCGTTCACCTTTAGCAGTTGTGATTTGAATTAAATCTCCTATAGAGGCTAACATTTTTTCTGCTGCAACTTTTCCTAAAATGATACTATTAGGAATTTCATTTAAATCATTATAATTTCCTTGTACAACATAATCATTAAATGCAAATAGTTTTTCTTCTTCATTTACATCAATTCCGTTAATAACACCATTAATATCGATTTCACCTACATTGTAAAATACTTGTGCACTTACCTTAGGTGATACACCAAGTACGCGCTTATCTTTTCGAAGAAGCTCTATTATTGGTTTGGCATTATAGATATTTAAACGAACACTAGTTGGCTTAATAGAGTGAATAAAATTGTAAACTTTATTGGTGTCTATTTTATTATTTATAGGTTGTTTCGTATTAGCTTTAATATCATTATACATTCGAATATGAGGAGTTCTATTAATAATCAATCCATCTAATAAATCATTTAGACCATCCATAAATCCCAATAAAGTAATAAACATAGTAATACTAAATGTAACTCCAATTGCTGCCACAAGGGTTTGTCTCCAGCGAGCAACTAATAAAGATTTAGCAATTTCAAAACCTAAATTAAATTTCATTTGAAAGAATTATTTTGTCATTTTTAGTAATTCCACTTAAGATTTCAACATATTCATAGTTTTTTAGACCTGTCCTTACCTTTTTTTTCGTCCCATTTTCTAATGTGACATAGTTGTTTTTAGTAACGTAAGACTTTGGTAAAGTCAGTGCATTCATTTTTTCTTTGATTATTATATTTGCTTCAACCGATAAATTCGGATAAAGTCTCGGTGGTATCTCTGTGAATTTAGCATCTACCAAAAATGTTTTTGAACGTTCGTTCATTATGGGATAAATTTTAGTTATAGAAGCATCAAATGTCTGACCTTTGTAACTATTTAATCCGATTTTTGCAATTTGTCCTTTTTTTAATTTGACAATATCATATTCATCAACTTGAAGTTTTAGAATAAAATTATTATGAGAGCCAATTGTTGCTAATGGTAGTTGAGGGGTGATAAATTCGCCTTTCTTTTTTAGTATAGAATAAATAACACCATCAATTTCACTTTTTATTGTAAAATCATTATTATTTGATACGGTTTGTTCAGCATTGTTTTTCGTGATTTTTGCATTAAACTTTATTTGTTTTAGTAAATCTTCATATTGAAGAATTGCACTTTTATAATTTGATTGTGAATTTTGATAATTTAGTTCTGAAGATTCTAGTTCAATTTTAGTTATCGCATTATTTTTATATAGCAACGATTTTCTAGTAAACATTAGTGAATCATTTCTCCACTTTAATTTTGCTGATTTTAGGTTTAATTTTAGTTCTTCAAGTTTGTTTTTATTATTTTCAAGAGAAGCATTTTTGCTCGTCAATTCAGCTGTTTCAACCTGAATTTTACTCGAGTTATTTGAAATTTGTAATAGTGGAGATCCAATTTTCACTTTTTGACCTTCTTCAACAAGTATTTTTGAAATTATTCCATTGATATTTGAAAAAACTTGATATTGGTTCTCAGTTTCGATATTACCAGATGCGTAAATCGATTCCGTAATATTTCTGATTATTGGATTAACCGTTTCTTTCTTTTCGTTGCAACTAAACGAAATAAATACTAAAAGAAGAAAAGTGTACTTGATTTGATTCATGGTATAAATTTTACTCTAAATTAA
>JBKCEW010000142.1:0-12079 GCA_046304235.1 Crocinitomicaceae bacterium
TTTCATTTTCAAGATGCTGAAAAAACATTGAAAGACGAACAAGTGGATGGAATTATGTCAAAAATCCGTCAAGAGTTAGAAAATAAATTAAACGCACAATTAAGGTAACCATCAGAACTTGCGACTATGGAGAAACAAGTGATATTAAATGAAAAGCAATTTGAGTTAACCTTAAATAGACTTTGTTATCAATTAATTGAAAATCACAATGGATTTGAAGATACAGTATTGATTGGTTTACAGCCGAGAGGTATACATGTATTAAACCGTTTGAGAATCAAATTAGAAGAGATATTGGGTCATAAAGTACTATGTGGTCAATTAGATATCACTTTTTACCGTGATGATTTTAGACGTAGGGAAAAACCGATTATTCCAAGTGTTACAAATATTGATTTCATTGTTGAGAATAAGCGCGTAGTTTTGATGGATGACGTATTGTATACAGGTAGAACAATCCGTTCTGGAATTGATGCGTTGATGGCTTATGGTAGACCTTCTAGTGTTGAGTTATTAGCACTAGTAGATAGAAGATTTAGAAGACAATTACCAATTCAAGCAGATTATGTTGGTAAAACCATTGATACGTTAGCGACAGAGCGTGTTAATGTGGAGTGGAAAGAAATAGAAGGAGAAGATAAAGTAGTATTATTTACACAAGATAAATAAGCAATGGAGAATTTAAGTGTAGAGCATTTAATTGGAATTAAAGATTTGACTGAAAACGATATTCATTTGATTTTCAAAACAGCAGATAGTTTCAAAGAAATTATTAATCGTCCTATTAAAAAAGTACCTTCTCTTCGAGATATTACGATTGCAAATTTATTTTTTGAAAATTCTACGAGAACACGTTTATCATTTGAATTAGCACAAAAACGTCTTTCTGCAGATGTAATTAACTTTAGTGCTTCTTCAAGTTCTGTAAAAAAAGGAGAAACCTTAATCGATACGGTAAATAATATTTTATCTATGAAGGTAGATATGGTTGTTATGCGCCATCCAAATCCAGGAGCAGCGAAGTTTTTATCTACGAAAGTAAAAGCGAAAATCATTAACGCTGGTGATGGAACCCACGAGCATCCTACACAAGCCTTATTAGATGCTTTTTCAATCAGAGAGCGTTTAGGAGATGTGGCAGGTAAAAAGGTAGTTATCGTTGGTGATATATTGCACTCACGTGTAGCGCTTTCAAATATTTATTGTCTTCAAAAATTAGGAGCAGAAGTGATGGTTTGTGGTCCTACAACCTTAATTCCTAAATATATCCACGAGTTAGGGGTAAAAGTAGAACACAACTTAAGAAACGCTTTGAATTGGTGTGATGTTGCCAATATGCTTCGTATTCAGTTGGAAAGACAAGATATTAAATACTTCCCTTCATTGAGAGAGTATTCTATGCAGTTTGGTTTAAATAAAGAAATATTGGATTCTTTGAATAAAGAAATTGTAGTGATGCATCCTGGGCCGATAAATAGAGGGGTGGAAATTACTTCGGATGTAGCAGATAGTAAACAATCAATTATTTTAGATCAGGTTGAAAATGGAGTTGCAGTTCGTATGGCTGCTACTTATTTGTTGGCTTCAAAAATTGAAAGGTAGATACTTTTGATTGTATTTACTCATTATTTGACTATTTGTAGTATATTTGAGTAGAAATTTAGTGTATGAGTTTTTTAGTTGAAGAATTTGACAAGTATACAATGATAACGTCTAACGTTGAAAAACTAGACGCTTCCAATGCTTCTTTGTTAAAAGATGAACTAACTACGTTAAATAAAAAAGGGATTAACACATTGGTTATTAATTTATCATCTACTAAATACTGTGATTCTTCTGGTTTGAGTGCGATATTAGTCGCTAACAGAATTTGTAAGGATACGAATGGTAAATTTGTTTTAAGTGGATTACAACCCAATGTTCAGAAACTAATTTCAATTTCTCAATTAGACAAAGTGTTAACCATTACTTTGACAATTTCAGATGCTGTTGAAGTATTGAGTGCATAATTAATGTCATTTTCAATTACAATTTTAGGTTCCGGAGCTGCATTACCTACAGCACAACGAAATCCAACTTCGCATTATATAGAATGTAATAATCGTCATATATTGATTGATTGTGGAGAGGGTACACAGATGCAGATTCGAAAAGCAGGAGTTAAATTCCAAAAAATCACCCATATTTTAATCTCACATCTACACGGTGATCATTTTTTTGGATTAGTAGGATTGTTGAGTACGATGCATTTACTCGGAAGAAATCAAGGGTTAACCATATATGGTCCAGAAGTATTAGAGCAAATTGTTCGTTTGCAATTAGAAGTCGGTGGTAGTAAATTGGATTTTTCGATAGATTTTATTCCGCTTTTTGGTAATGAACATAAATTACTTTTTGAAGATAAAATGATTGAAATTCATACTTTTCCTTTAAAGCATAAAATTCCAACAAATGGATTTTTAATCAAGGAAAAGCAAAAGGATAGAAGTATAATTGGAGAGGAATTCAAATCATCAGGAATATCGTTAATGGCTATTCCTTTTTTTAGGTCTGGAAAAAACTATGTGGATGAAAATGGAAAAGAACATTTTTTTGAGGATTACACCTTCCCTGCAAAACCTGCAAAATCATATGCTTTTTGTTCTGATACAAAATACACCGAAACTATTTTACCATATGTTTCAGAGGTAGATGTTTTGTATCATGAAGCTACATTCACTGAAAAAGAAATAGATAGAGCAAGAGTAACCATGCATTCTACAGCTAAACAAGCGGCTCAAATCGCTCAAAAATCAAGTGTGAAAAAGTTATTGATTGGACATTTAAGCGCTCGTTTTGAAAACGATAAAAAACATCTTTCAGAAGCAAAAGAAATCTTTGACAATGTTATGGTTGTGAAAGATTTGGATGTGGTGAATGTTTAATTTAAGTTTTCCTCTTTGAAAGTCCCTATTGCAATCTGGAAAGGTAGGTGATTTATTTAGCTTCATTATTAATAGTTTGCATTTTTTAACTATTATAATTGGGTTTTTTATAGTTATGTTAACTATTATTATTTAACGGTAAATTGTCTTGGGTTAAATTTGTAACTATTAAAATAATGATTAATTTAGTTTCGTTAACTGTTATTTTTGTTTTATGTTTTATCGATCTATTTTAAAAGAGTTAGAGAATTGGAGGGTTTCACCGTTTAGAAAGCCTTTGATTATTCGTGGTGCGAGACAAGTTGGTAAAACAACGGTTGTAAACACATTCGGTCAACAGTTTGAACAATATATTTATTTGAATTTAGAAAAAAAATCAGATAGAGATTTGTTTGATGAAAATTTAGATATCAATGAAATTGTTGATAGGATATTCATTATCAAAGGGATGAAGCGTTCGTTTATTCAAAGTACGCTTTTATTTATTGATGAAATTCAGGAAGCAGTATTTGTAGTTAACCTATTGCGCTATTTTAAAGAGGAAGTTTCTGAATTACCTGTAATTGCAGCAGGAAGTATGTTAGAAACACTTTTGGGTAAAAATATCACATTTCCAGTTGGTCGTGTTGAATTTAAAGTATTGAGACCATTTTCTTTTGAAGAGTTTTTAAATGCTTTAGGACGGGAAGATATATTAGAGCAATTAAATACCGTTCCGCTTAAATCTTTTGCTTTGGAAGCGTGTTTAAAATTGTTTCATACCTATGCATTGGTAGGTGGAATGCCAGAAGTATTAAAAAAATACATAGAAACAAAAGATATTACTGGTTTAGGTGACGTGTTTGACGGTTTGTTAAACTCTTATTTGATAGATGCTGAAAAATATTCGAAATCGCAGAACCAATTACAGTTAATTCGATATTGTATCCATCAAGTAATACCAAATGCAGGGAAAAGAATTACGTTTTCAAAATTTGGAAATTCAACGTATAGTTCAAATGATATCTCACAGGTTTTAAATGCGCTACAAAAAACTCATTTGATACATTTGTTATATCCTGTTATAGGATTTGATTTACCATTGGAACAAGATTTTAAAAAATCGCCTAAATTACAATTTTTAGATAGTGGTATCATTAATTATTTTGTTGGATTACAGAAGGATATAATAGGAACAAGAGATTTAAATACCATTTATGAAGGGAAATTAATAGAACATTTGGTAGGTCAAGAATTGTTGTCGATGCAAACCTTGAGTTTAAGAAGTATTTATTTTTGGACTCGAGAAAAAAATCAATCTCAAGCAGAATTAGATTTTGTTTATCCATTTGAAAGTGAGGTCGTGCCAATCGAAGTGAAGTCTGGTCCAACAGGGAAATTAAAATCCCTTCATTTGTATATGGAAAATACTAAAGTGAATTATGCTATTCGATTTTATGCTGGAAAAATCCAATTAGATACTTTATACACAAAAGAAGGGAAACGATTTTATTTATTGAGTTTACCGTATTTTTTAGTTAGTAAAATAGAGGAGTATATTCAATGGCTAAAATATCAAATAGAAACTTCGAATAGTTCTTCTTCAGTTCAAGAACCGTCTGCAGTTTATCAACGATTGAAGCCAAAAAGACCAAAAGAACAAATTGTATCTTCTTTGTATGATTTAACAGACACACACAAAGAAATACTTCGTTTTTGTATGGAAGAACCAAAAAAAGGAAAAGAAATTATTGAGGGGTTACTGAATTTATCTTATCAAACTCGAAACAAAACCATTTATTTGAAACCTTTATTGGATCTTGGTTTATTATCATTTACTGATTTGAATTATCTAAAGAGTAAACAGCAAAAATATCAAATAACAAAAATAGGAATTGAATTAATTACGGAAAGACAATTGTCTTTATTTTAAATTAGTTAGTAGGGATTTGATTACCAAATCTCTACTAACTTTTCTTTTGGATTACGCATTGCGTCTCCTTCTTTGATTTCAAATGCATCAAAAAATGCAGGAAAATTCATTAATGGACCATTAACACGGTACATACCAGGCGAATGTGGGTCGTTAGATAATCTGTTTTTTAATTCTTGTTCTGTAAAGTTTATTTTGTAAATCTGTGCCATAGCGATGAAGAAACGTTGTTCCGGAGTATAGCCAAAAAGTTTTTTACCTGATTTATATTCATTTGTTTTTTTATATGCATTGAATGCTAATATTACCCCTCCTAAATCAGCGATATTTTCCCCCATTGTAAGTTGAGCATCAACACAATGTCCTTCGATAGGGCAAAAGTGAGTATAGGTTTCACCTAATTGTTTCGTTTTGTCTTCAAATTTTATTTTGTCTTTTTCGCTCCACCAATTATTGAAACCACCATTTAAATCAAATTTTGCACCCATATCATCAAATCCATGAGTTAGTTCATGACCGATAATCATTCCGATACGACTGTAATTTACAGCGTCTTCAGCATTTTCATCGAAGAAAGGTGCTTGCATAATTCCCGCAGGGAAAACGATTTCATTATTTAAGGGTTGGTAATAAGCGTTGATCATGTGAGCAGGCATTTCCCATTTCGATTTGTCGACTTCTTTCGTGAGTGATTCTATAGCGTGATTAAACTCCCACAATTTGATTTTCTTCAAGTTTTCTATGTAAGTTGTAGGGTTTAAATCCAAAGCGCTGAAATCTTCGTATTTTTCAGGGAAACCTAATTTTCTTTTAATAGCGTGTAATTTTTTTCTTGCTTCGTTTTTTGTGCCATCGCTCATCCATGACAAGGTGTTTAGTCGTTCATCATAGCTTTCGATGAGTAAATCAACCATAGTATTGATTTTCTTTTGAGCATTTTTAGAGTAGTGTTTTTGAACAAAACATTGACCTAATAATTCACTTATAGCCAAATTTGTTATTTCATTTACTGCTTTATCTGGAAGGGGTTTATCTGTTGATTTTCCGCTTAATGTGACGGAATAGAAAGAGAAATTGATTTTAGCGATATCGTTAGATAATTTACTTGAATAATAAGAACTTACTCTACAGTAAATGTAATCTTTGATTTCTTCTAACGATGTAGTTTCAATTATAGAATTTAGTTGTTTGAAATAGTCGGGTTGTCCAATAACTACAAACTCTAAAGATGGAGTTGCGATTTTAGAAAAATAGTGGTTAATGTCAAAAGTAGTGAAGTTGTTTGCGAATTGTGAAATCGACAATTTATTGTATGTTTTTTCAGGATCCCTTAATTCTGCAGGATTCATCATTTGTTTTGCGAGTTTTGTTTCTAAATTAACGGTATTGGAAGCCATTTTTTGATTGTTGGTAACTCCAATTGCTGAAAGTAATGTTTCGAGATAGGTTTGGTATTTGATTAAAATTGCTTTCTTATTTTCTTGTATGTAAAATTGATTGTTAGGTAATCCTAAACCAGCTTGGTTGATGTAAAGGCTGTTTTTAGTTGTGTTTTTTAGGTCTTGTTGCACATCAACAGAGAAGAAAAGATTAATTCCTTGTTGTTGAAAATAAGCAATCATATCACTTAATTGTTCCTTATTTTGAATGGATTGAATTTTATTAAGGTCATTTTTTATTGGTGAAATATTTAATGAATTTCTAGCTATTGTATCCATAAAGGAAGCGTAGTAATTGCCAATCAGTTTTTCATTTGTGTTTTTAGGATTTTTTCTTGCGCTTTCTAAAACTTCAATAAGTTTTGTTTTATTGGAGTTGTCTAATTCATTCATACTTCCCCAACGCGATTCATTGGAAGGTACGGGGTTGTTTTTTAACCATTTTCCATTACAATATTTGTAAAAATCATCTTTTGGTCGAATGGATTTATCCATAAAAGATGTGTCGATACTGATTTTTTGTGCGGAAAGTGTAGTTGTTGCTCCTGCTAAAAGTAATGTATAAACGATTTTTTTCATTTTAAATATTTAATTAAGTATCATTTCAATATAATCCCAATCATACTCTTTGTATTCTTTTATAGAACTAAATTGATAGTTTTTATAGAATTGCTCTAAATATTTTAAAGCATCAATTCTTATTTTTTCAGTTTTGTTATTTTCTTGATTATAAATAAAATCAATAGATTTACTTAAAATATTACTTGCAATCTTTTTTCGTCTAAAATTTTCGTTTACAACCAATCTTCCTATAGACCATTCTTGATGAACTATTCCTTTAGGTATGATACGAGAAGTACCAATGATTTCGTTTTCGTTATTTTTTACAGACAAATGAAAACAGAAAGGATCAATACCATCAACTTCGGGATAAGGACAATTTTGTTCGATGACAAATACCTCAACCCTAAGTTTAAGAAGATTGTGGTATTCTAATGAACTTAATTCTTCAAAATGTTTTATTTCGTAAGTTATATTCACAAATCACGTTTGGATATTTCCAACATTATATGGTTTTTCTGCTTTTTTATGATTCGCCATTTCTATACCCATAGAGATTATTTTACGTGTTTCTTCAGGCTTTATAATTCCATCTACCCAAAGTCTTGCAGCAGCGTAATAGGGAGAAATTTGTTCGTCATATCGTGCTTTAATAGTATTGTAAATTTCGTCTTCTCTTTCTTTTGTGATTTCTTCACCTCTTGCTTTTAAGGTCGCAACCTCAATTTGTAACAGTGTTTTAGCAGCGGCTGCACCACTCATTACAGCAATTTCAGCAGTAGGCCAAGCAACAATTAATCTTGGGTCATAGGCTTTACCACACATTGCGTAATTACCTGCACCATAAGAGTTTCCAATGATGATTGAGAATTTTGGAACGACTGAATTAGCCATAGCGTTTACCATTTTAGCACCGTCTTTTATAATTCCAGAATGTTCTGATTTAGAACCAACCATAAATCCTGTTACGTCAGTTAGGAAAACTAATGGAATATTTTTTTGATTACAATTCATTATAAATCTAGCAGCTTTATCTGCTGACTCGTTGTAGATTACACCCCCGATTTGAATTTCACCTTTTTTGTTTTTGATTACCTCCCTTTGATTTGCAACGATTCCAACACTCCAACCTTCTACGCGTGCATATCCACAAATTATAGTTTTACCATAATCGGCTTTGTATTCGGTAAAATCACAATCATCTACTAACCAATCGATCACTTTTTTCATATCGTATGGTTTAGAACGTTCTACAGGAATAACTCCGTGCACGTCTTTTAAAGCAATTTTAGAAGGTAAAGATTCGCTTCTATCAAATCCTGCTGTTTCTGATTGACCAACTTTATCAACTAATTTTCTAATAGTTGCTAGACAGTCCTCATCATTTTCAGTTTTATAATCACACACACCTGATATTTCAGTATGTGTAGTTGCACCACCTAACGTTTCATTATCAATTGATTCGCCAATAGCAGCCTTAACTAGGTATGAACCTGCTAAAAAGATTGTTCCCGTTTTATTTACAATCAATGATTCATCAGACATAATAGGTAAGTAAGCACCTCCAGCAACACAGCTTCCCATAACAGCAGCAATTTGAAGAATTCCTTGAGAACTCATCTGTGCGTTGTTTCTGAAAATTCTTCCAAAATGTTCTTTATCAGGGAAAATCTCATCCTGCATTGGTAGGTAAACTCCAGCAGAGTCAACTAAATAGATAATGGGTAATCTGTTTTCCATTGCGATTTCCTGAGCACGAAGGTTCTTTTTTCCAGTGATAGGGAACCATGCTCCTGCTTTTACAGTTGCATCATTCGCAACTACGATACATTGCTTTTTATGGATATAACCAATTACTACGACAACTCCACCGGAAGGACAACCACCGTGTTCTTTGTACATATCATAGCCCGCAAGTGCTCCAATTTCAATTCTTTCTGAATCTTTATCGAGAAGTAAATCAATACGTTCTCTTGCAGTTAACTTTCCTTTTTCGTGATGTGCTGCGATGCGTTTTTCACCTCCGCCTTTGTATATTTTTTGAAGTTCACTCTCTAAACGTGAAATTTTCAATCGCATTTGGTCTTCATTTATATTGAATTCCAATTCTTTAGGGTCAATTGCCATAATAGATAATTTGAACTCAAATTTATAAAAATTACCTAATGACAGTTGAAAAAAAATAGGTTTATTTCTTTTTTATTCCTCTCAAAAAATCTGAAAGTAAACCACCTAATATCATTCCATAAATTGTACTATTTATAGGTTTAGATGTTATAGCACAAGTTCCTGAAGAACAACCAATAAAATAGTAATATAAAAATCCTCCGAGACCTCCAATCACTATTCCAATGAAGAGAAGTAGGTGTTTTCTGAAAAATGCAATCATTTTTTACGATTTGTATTTATTTTAAATGGAAAATAAATTGGACAAAATTTAACCATACCTGTTATTAAAAACACCGCAGAAAGTATTACCAAAATTATTCCAACTGTTCCTGTAACCAGTTTTCCTAAAAATAGTCCAGTCATAACAATTGCTAAAAGTAAACGAATAACTCTATCTGTTGATCCTATATTTTGTTTCATTTTTTTTTATTTCAAAGTAACACAATTTCAACAAAATATATTGTTACATAGGTTACAATCATAAAAATTAAGTTAATTTCAAAAAATAGTAATTAAAATAAGTTGTTTTACTTAAATTTGTTTAATTATAAGGGTTTGATTATGTATGGAATCGTAAATAAAGCAATTGAAGAATTGGTTACTGAAAATTTTGGAATTGAAAAGTGGAATGCTGTGAAAGATAAAAGTGGAGTTGATATTGATTTTTTTATAAGTACCGAACCCTATGATGATGACGTAACTTTTAAATTAGCAAAGGCGGTTTCAGACGAAATGTCTATGACATTATCTGATGTTCTGATTGCTTTTGGTGAATGGTGGATATTGAAAACAGGAAAGGAAAAATATGGATATTTGATGGAAAGTGGTGGTGGAAATTTTAAAGAATTCATTATCAATCTTCCTTTATTTCATAATCGAGTGATGATGATATACCCTAAATTAACTCCACCAGAATTTCGAGTTACAAACATAACAGAAAATAGTCTGAATCTTCATTATTATTCAAAACGTATTGGGTTGCAAGAGTTTGTTCGAGGGTTGATACAGGGGTTAGCAAAATTTTATAAATGTGATGTCAGTATTGAATTAATATCATCAAGAGATACTAATTCAGACCACGAAGAATTTGAAATAAAATGGAAATAAACTTTTCAGAAGAACAAATTAATAGGTTATTTCCTTTTCATTTAATGATTGATAAGGATTTTAAAATTTTATCTACAGGAATTAGTTTAACTAAAATTATTAAAAATTTTAATAAAAGAAATTTTTTTGAAATTTTTACAATTGAAAGACCCTTTAGATTTAATGGAGAAGATTTTAATGGATTATCCGCTGATAAAGCGGTTTTTTATATTCTAAAAATGAAATCAAATGAATCATTATTCAAGGCTCAATTCGAATTCATAAATGAAGATAAAGGACTGTTTGTTTTAACCCCTTGGTTTAACAGTATTGAAGATCTAAAAGAAAATAATTTAATTATTTCAGATTTTGCTAATTATGACCAAACATTTGATTTATTACATGTTATTAAAAACATTGAAATAAACACAGATGAATTACGTCAATTGACTAATCAATTAAAATTTAAAAATTTACAATTGGGTTTACAAGAGGAAAAGTTTCGAAATATAATCGAAAATATGAATCTTGGAATCTTAGAGGTAGATAACAATGATATAATTCAATACGCAAACAATACTTTTTCAGCTATTTCAGGGTTTAGTTTGGAAGAATTAAAAGGTAAAAATGCCCATAAATTGTTTACCAAAAAATCAGACGAAAAAATAATTAAAGAAATTCTTAGTGAACGTATCAAAGGAGAGTCTGGTAATTATGAAGTTACAGTTTATACTAAAAGTGGAGATGAACGAATTTGGTTCATAAGTGGTGCACCTAATTATAATGATAGAGGTGAAATTATCGGTTCAATTGGGGTGCATTTGGATATTACAGACCGAAAAAAACTAGAGAAAGCACTTGAGAAAGCTCGGGATAAAGCACAAGAAGCATCTAAAACTAAAGAGTTATTTTTAGCGAATATGAGTCATGAAATTCGTACTCCGCTAAATATTATTCTCGGTATGACTCGCTTAATTAAGAAGGAAAATTTAAATGAAAGACTTGTCGAATATGTAAATCATTCCCAATATGCTGCAAATCATTTGTTAGCTATAATTAATGATATCCTTGATATATCTAAGATTGAATTTGGTGAGATGAAACTTCAATTAAATCCATTTAATTTATATTCATTATCAAATGCTATCGAATCTATTTTTACTCCAAATGCAGAAGAAAAAGGATTGAATTTTAATTATTCAATTTCTGATAATATAAGTGATTCTTTATTAGGTGATGATTTAAGAGTCAGACAGGTATTAATTAATTTGATTGGCAATTCAATTAAATTTACTGATAAGGGCTATGTTTCTTTAAAAGTTAGTCTTTTGAAAGAAAACAAAGAAACACAAACTATTTCTTTTGAAATTAAAGACTCTGGTATAGGAATGTCTGAAGAATTTATAAATCACATTTTTGATAAGTTTTCACAAGAAGCGAATAAAGCGAATAGAAAATATGCAGGAACTGGATTAGGGATGGCTATTTGTAGAGATTTATTGGCTTTAATGAATAGTCAATTAAAAATAGAAAGTTTTAGAGGACGAGGCACTACCATTTCTTTTGATATTGAGTTCAAAAAGTCAATAAATAATTCTTCTTTACCTTTAACTAAAATTTCAAATTTAGAGCTAAATAATATTAGTAGTAAAAAGGTCTTATTGGTTGAGGATAATAAAATTAATAGATTGATAGCAGGTAAAAGCCTTGAAATTTTAGGTTGTACTTTTGAAGAAGCAATTAACGGAATTGAAGCGATCGAAATTCTTAAAAATCAATCTTTTGATTTAATTTTGATGGATATACAAATGCCTGATATGGATGGGGTTGAAGCCACTAAAATTATAAGGCAAGAAATGAAAATTACTACTCCCATTGTAGCACTTACTGCAAATGTTTTCAAACAGGATTTAGATTCTTACATTGCTGTAGGAATGAATGATTTTATAATAAAACCTTTTGACGAAGAAAACTTTTTTGAAAAAGTT
>JBKCEW010000143.1:0-2930 GCA_046304235.1 Crocinitomicaceae bacterium
CCCTCAAAAGAAAGGAAAAGAACTTTGGGAAAAATACAATAAATTTAGAAATGAACTTACTGATCTGGTTGTTAAGAGCGCTTCAACACCAGAAAAGCCTTATTCATTAAAAAGTAAAGACATTCTAGAGTTTAAAGACATAGAAGATTTAAGTAAAAAAGTTGATGCCATGTTTAAATCAGGTAAATTACCTACTGATGAATATGATGAAATCAAAAAAATATACATGGCACTCTGTAAAAATGAAAAATATGAGGTTCATGAAGAGCCTGGTGTTCACTGGGTTGGAAAGACTTGGGATCACAATCCTCAAGTTGCTGGTTTAGCTTCTTTATCTGCTCTACAAAAAGAAGTTTTAACTGCTCGTGCTGATGCGATTTCATTAATTAGGTCTAGAGTTGGTGGTGGTGATTATTCTTTCAACAAGGTTATGTCTTTAGCAACTGGTCCACTTATCGCTAATAGCGGTGATGAAGTTGAATTGAAAGTGTTAATGGCTGCGTTTGATTCTGATAAACAGCCTGTTGTTACTGTGAGTGGTGGTAAAGTAAAAGAAACCAAAGATGGTGCTGCTACTGTTGTTGCAAATGTGAGTGGTTCTGGTGAAATGAAATTGACTGGTACTGTTGCTATTGCTAAGAAAAGTGGAGAAATGAAAAAGGAAACTTGGGAACATACAATCAAAATTATGAAACCAGAGGGAAATGTTTCGTTACCATTAATGACAGTTTTATACGAAAATTATCCTAATTTAATTCAAGGACTTGCTTCAGGTTATGATCAAACTGATATGAAACCTGGTCCAGGATTAATTTTAACTAAAGGTCCAACTGTTAACCAATGGTATGGTACACCTGCATCTAAAGTTAAATCTGTTACAGTAGATTTATATGGTAAAAGTTCAGTTACAAATAAAACTGTTAAACTTGGTACATTCCCTTTCAGGGTTAAACAATTACCTAAAGCAACTGTTCATTTTCAAAACTTAGCTAATGGAGAGACTGTTTCTAAATCTTCAACTCAGATTTCTGCAAAGTATACCCCTGATATTGATCTTCAAGTTAAATTTACAGTTGTTAAATGGGATTTGAAGTTTAAGGGTAAAACTGAGAGTGGTTCTGGTTCTACTTTAACACCAGCTGCTTCTAAATTGATTTCACAAGCCAAGTTAGGTGATGCTTGTAAATTAGATGTAACCTATACAGATGGAAAATCTCCAGCAAAAACTATTGGTGGTTCATTCTTCTTGTACTAATGAGTTTAATAATCAATATGATTTAAATTATTTGAGTATGAAAAAGTATATTTTAGTATTATTAACTATAACTTCTTCCTTTTTGTTAAATGCACAAAGTGTTGATGGTGGTCCTTTGAATATTCCTGTAGATGGAATAGTAGATGGAATTTACATACAAGAGCATATTCCAACTAAGCGTCTTGTCCCTTATGAATTCGTCCGTGAAGCCGATGTTATGTTTCAAAAACGAGTTTGGAGATACATTGATTTAAGAGAGAAAATAAATCATCCACTATATTTCCCTATGGATGAAATTAGTGATGCTGCTGGGTGGGTTCGAAATACTAATAGATGGTCTTTATGGACAGTAATAAGGCATCATATTTTGAAAGGTGATATTATTATGTATGAACCTGAAAATCCGAATGCTTTGGGTTCATTCGATGGAGACTTATTCAAATATCCTGTTTTTCCAGCTGCTGGCAAAAATTATGATACTGATTCAGCATTTCAAAAGAAGGTTAAAGAAATGTTAAGTATTGAAATTATACCACGTGACCAACAAGGAAATCCTATAATTGAAAGAGATGCAAATGGAGATCCTGTAATTTGGAAAAATCCTGAAACTGGTGTAGATGAAGAAAAGAGAGTACCTCCAATATTAAACTGGTTTACATCAAAAGATATTATTGAATATCGTATTAAAGAAGATTGGTTCTTCGATAAAGAGAGATCTCAGTTTGATGTTAGAATTTTAGGCTTATCTCCTGTAGTATTTGATTGTGAATACGATGAAAAAGGAATACCTACTTTAGTTAAAGGTAAAAAAGAACTTTGTTGGTTATATTTTCCACATTGTAGGTTTTATTTTGTGAATTACAATGTTTACAATCCTAAAAATGATGCGAATTGGATGAGTTTCGATGATTTGTTTCAAAAGAGAATGTTTAATAGTTCTATTTATAAACAAAGTAATATTTTTGATAGATCGTTAGATTCTTATAAATCTGGTATTGAAGCTCTTTATGAATCACAACGTATCACTGAGGAATTAAGAAATTTCGAGCATGATTTGTGGCATTTTTAATTTAATTAAAATATAATATTGAAAAGACTGTGTATATTTGTACACAGTCTTTTTTTATGGCACAAGATATAAAAGTTACTATCATTGATAGAGAAGGTGTAGAACATGTGTTAGATGCACCAACAGATATGAATTTAAACATCATGGAGCTTTGTAAGTCCTATGATTTACCTGTTAAAGGAGAATGTGGAGGGATGGCCATGTGCGCAACTTGTCAGTGTTATTTGGAATCGGATACTAATTTACATGAGCAATCAGATGCTGAATTAGATATGTTAGATCAGGCTTTTTTTGTTAAACCTAATTCAAGATTAGGATGTCAAATTCAAATTGATGAATCTATTGACGGGATAGTACTTCGTTTAGCACCTGAAGTAGATTAATTTAGTAAATCTTTCGGAATTTCACATACAGGTATAGGAATCATTTTATGCCTGTTTTGATTATTTAGTTTTATATATATTGAAAGAACTTCTTTTTGTCTAATTGTTAATTCATAATCCCCTTTAGTTTCTAGATATTCCATAGCCCATTCTAATTCTGGATAGCTCGCTCCCATTTGATTTTCATCATTTCTTCCATCTTCATCCCATAATCCATCAGTCG
>JBKCEW010000144.1:0-63350 GCA_046304235.1 Crocinitomicaceae bacterium
CAATTATACTATTAGCTACTTCATGTTCAGATGATAGATGGAGTATCAATGACTCTAATAATTTTAAAAAGAATAAAATAATTTTTATTGATTTTGATCAAGCTTTATTTAAATTTAATAAGCCTAATTTGAATGCAAGTATTTCAAAATACTATGACCAAAATGAAATGTTAGGATATCTTTTTTTACATTGTCTAAGTCTAGGAGATCCAAAAGATTCACTTTTTTTTACAAGTGTTGAGCTTTTTAGATCTGACTCTTATATTCAGTTGTTAGAAAATGATATTGATAATACTTTGAGATCAAAATTATCAGGTTATGAAAGCAATTTGAATGATAAATTTAATAGACTTTCTTTTTTTATTAAAAATAAGCCTATACCTAAGAGAATTTATTGGTTAAATACCCTTTTTACAAGTAGTGTTTTTTGCAGTGAGAATGAAGTAGGAGTTGGTTTAGAAAGATATTTAGGGCCTAAAAAAATGGTGATCAAAAAGTTACCTTCTGAACAATTTTTTCAATGGATGAAAGATGGTATGAAGGTTGAATATTTAGAAAGAGATATACTTGTCAATTGGATATTTACTCATTATGTTCCAGAGGCGGAAGAATCATTAATTCAAAAAATGATTCAATGGGGTAAAGTATATTATATATTACATGCAATTTATCCTGATTTACCTCTACATAATGTACTAAGGTATCAGAAAGAAAAATATGAATGGACTGAAAAAAATGAATCGCAAATATGGAAATATTTAGTTTCTCAATCTTTAGTTTTTTCTAAAAATGAAAGAGATATTTCAAATTTCACGAATGATGGACCCTTCACGCCTGGGTTACCTGAAAAAGGTCCTGATAGATTAGGACAATATATTGGTTTTAAAATGGTTTCGAATTTTATGGAGAATCACGAAAGCAAGACTTTGAATGATTTATTGAATACTCCGTATAATACAATTTTACAAGAATATCAAATAGATTAAATTATGGAAAATGAAATAGTAAAAACTTCAGAAATTAAAGTAAATGTTGGTTTAAATGAAAATCACGTACCTTTAAGAATGAACTGGAGTGCAACAGATGGTAATGTTGAAAATCAAGATACAAAGGCGATGTTCTTAGCAATGTGGGATGAAGAAAAAAAACAAACTTTGAAAATTGATTTATGGACAGATCAAATGACTGTTGAAGAAATGAAATTTTTCTTTCATCAAACATTATTGACTATGGCTGATACTTTTGAAAAAGCAACTGGTGAAACTTTAATTTGTGAAGACTTAAGAGATTATTGTTATCATTTTGCCGAAAAAATGAATGTTTTACCTGAGTAAATTCTTAAAGTTTATAGTAAAAAATAATTCCATCTTTTTCGGTGGGATTATTTTTTTACTATGTATTGCTTTCTTTTATCTCACTTTTTATATTCATCCTTCCGGTGATGATTATACATATGCTTTTTTGGAATTAAAATCTCCTTTTATTAAGGCATATTTAGATGAGTATTTTTTATGGAATGGAAGATACTTTTCTAATTTTTTTGTTCTTAAGAATCCATTAACATTTTGGTTTAATAATATTTATCTATATAGGTTTTTTGTAATATTTATTCAAGTCAGTTTATTTATAACGATTTATTTTTCACTTTCAAATTTTAGTTCTTTTTTCACAAAACAGCAAAGGGTTTTATTAACTAGTTTTTTGTTTTTATCCTATTTGTTGCTTATGCCTGCATTAAATGAAGGGTTTTATTGGTATACAGGAATGGTGACGTATCAACTTGCCATTATATTTTTTTTATTGTACTTCCATTTTTTCTTTTATAAACAATCTTATTTAAGATTGTTTGTTTTAATTATTCTTCAAGCAATGTTGATAGGTAGTAATGAAGTTTCTATGATTTATCTAGTTTGCTTTCAGTTTGTTTATTTAATATTTTCTATTAAGAATTTTAGAATTGATTATTACATCTTGTTTTTCACTTCTGTTTGTTTTTCATTTTTAGTCTTATTTTCTCCAGGTAATTCGATTCGAGCTTCTTATTTTGAGGGCGTTTCACATCAATTTTTTCATTCTTTAATGATGACAATATTACAAGTATTTAGGTTTTTTCTAAAGCTCAATGAAGGTTTTATTTTATTTTTTGTGGCATTAGTATTTTATAATCTTATACCAAATATTAGTGTATTCCTTGAAAATTTTAAAGAAATAAGAATTTTATTTATAATTCCAATTTTACTATTTATGGTTCTGTTTATCAGTATCTTTCCTGCTTATTGGACTACTGGAATTATGGGGCAACATCGTACAGTAAATTTTGCTTTTTTCGTGTGTATTCCTTTCATGTTTCTTTGGTTTTTACTTTTAATTAATCTTTTTGAATTATTTTTTCAAAGATTGTACCAAAAAATTAAATTTAGTATAGTCTTTATTTTCGTTGTTTCAATATCTTTTACACGAAATTTTCAGGGGATGATAGAAGACATATATCACCTTAAACATTTGAAATTTAATAATGAAAATAATCAGAGGTACGATTTTTTAAACAATCATAAAAAAAAGGATGTGTTTTTAACCTTTTTAAAAACACATCCTTTTACTATATCAATTTATGACTTAGACATTGATCCAAATCACTTGGCAAATATCGGTTACCAAAGATATTGGAAAGTTAAAGGGAAAGTATTTCTTATTCCCGAGTAATATTCATTTCTTGAATTAAATTTTTTGCTCCGGCGTATACATCAATAACCCAAAGTACATAACGAATATCACATGCAACGTTTCTGCAACGACCAGGATCAAACATATAATCACTCATCGTGCTTTCCCATGTCCTATCAAAATTAATTCCTATTAACTCTCCATTTTCATTTATCACAGGAGAACCTGAATTTCCACCAGTTGTATGATTAGAAGCGGTAAAACACACCCATAACTCCCCGTCCTGACCATAATTTCCAAATTCTTTCTTGTTATATAAATCATACATTCTTGGAAGTAATTCAAAATCTGGATTTCCTGTTTTATTTTTTTCAATGATTCCATCAATAGTTGAATGGGCTTGATAAACCATACCATCTTTTGGACTTGAACCCTCGATCTTACCGTAGGTGATTCTTAAAGTGCTATTTGCATCTGGCCAATGTTTATCATCTGGAAACATTTTTTGTTTACCCTCAACATATTCCTTTAGCAGTTCTTCCATATTCAATTGAAATTCTTGAAATTTTGGAATAATTTGACCTCTATAATGATTTATTAACGTAAAGTATAATTTAAATCCGGGATCTTTTTTTAATTTTTTAAATGATTTTGAATTTAAATTTGAATAAAAATTCATCATTCTTTCTTTACTTGTAAGGATCGATTTTGAATAGATGTTTGAAGACCATGCTTCCGTATTTAATTTGAGTATTTCATTTGGAATATTATTTTTCATGTGTGTGATAAACTCTTTGTGTAGAAAATTAAATAATGATTGATCTAATTCTATAGAATAATCTTTAAAGAATTTATCTAATCCTTTCTTGTTTCTATCAATTTTTGCTTTAAGTTCACCAGATTTTTCAAGGCTTTCATAATTATTCATTAATTCGGTTAATGCTTTTGCTTGCTTAAATATTTCAGGACCATAAAATAAATATTCGGCATAAATTGAATTAGCAAACTCAATGTCTTTATGTTGATCATAAAGTAGATTCATTTTTTCTATAACATTACCATATCGCAGGTTCCATTGTTCATTTGTTTTTGCTTTTTCATTATAAATCTGCTCGTAATTTTGTTTTATTGATATTGCTTTTAATTCTTTTAATCCTTGAATTTGACCAATCCACTTTTTATAAGAATTTGCTATACTGGCTTGTTTAGCGGCATATTTTATTCTGATTACATCACTTGCACGCATTCTTGAATCAATTACTGATAACGTTTTCTCACGCATACTTATCTGCGCAGGTCTAATTTTTTCTACTATGTATTTTAATTGACTTGATACTAAATGTTGTTCTGTAAACCCAGGAAAACCATATACCATCGTAAAATCGCCATTTTGTTTCTTACCAGCGTCGATTTTTAATGAATGTAATGGTTTGTATGGTACATTATCTTTTGAGTATGTTGCGGGTTTGTTATTAGGTCCAACATAAATTCTAAAAATTGAAAAATCACCTGTATGTCTTGGCCAAACCCAATTGTCTGTGTCTCCTCCAAATTTACCTATCGAATTCGGTGGGGTTCCAACTAAACGAACATCTTGAAATACTTCAGAGGTCATACAGTAGTAACTATTTCCGTAGTCAAAATCTTGAATATCAACTTTATATTCATTGTTCATCATTTTGTCTTTGGTGATTTTTTCAATATTTTCAGCAATTTTCAGCAATTTTTCTAATTTACTAAGTCCTTCTGTTCCGAATAATACAATTTTTGTAACATCTTCGATACTTACAATTCTTGAAGCCGTTAAACCTGGATTTGCTAATTCTTCGTTATAGTTTGCTGCCCAAAATCCATTTTTTAAATAATCTTTTTCGATGGATGAATGTTGTTGTATTTGAGAGTAGCCACAATGATGATTTGTTAAAATTAAACCTTGATTGGAAATTATTTCTGCAGTACAACCTCCGCCAAAATGAATTACTGCATCTTTTAAACTAGAGTGATTTATACTATAAATTTGATCTGGAGTTAATTTCATTCCTTTGGCTTTCATATCAGATTGAAAAGCTTCAATTAAGGATGGAATTAACATTCCTTCTTCAGCATGGCTGAAAATAGATAAAAAGTAAATCGTTAGGAGTAAACTTAATTTTTTCATTTTGATTTTTTACATGTGTAACAAAAATAATGTTTTTTATTCCAAACTGTTATTTTGTATCTAGTTCATTTTTTTGCACTTTTGTTTGGTTTTTACTTCTCGATCAAAATTTATTTAAATGAAGTTTTTTGATTTAGCCTTTCGATTAGGTGTTGTTTTTGGTGTTTTTGGTTTCATTTGGGGAATTATTCGTTTGGTAATATCATTTTTTAGATTTAATGGGGGCGAAAAAACGTTTGTTGAGGAATATTCTTTGAAGTTGATACAATATTTTTTTTTAACAGATGTTACTTTTATGTTTTGTGTTCAAGACACAACAGAAATTAAAATTTTGTACAACGAATTAATAGTTGCTATTTCTTTTTTGTTGATGTATTTCATTGGAAAACTTCAACGTAGACAAAAGAGTATGATCGTTATGAAAGGTTTTGGAACTTCATTTAATGGATTAAAACCTAAATTTGATTTAAAAGCAGAAATTGGAGTTATCATTTTTTCGATTACCATTTTTTTATTTTTCTCATTTAAACCTGAATTTGCTTTTAACCCTATAGGCAAATGGTTTTATAACAACATAATAGGTATTGAAGAAGCACCTTTTTTTGGATGGATATTTAAAATTGTCGGATTTTTTGTTTTACTTGGGATTATAAATAAGTTGGTTAACGGAGTATTCTTTTTACTATCTGGAAAACCGTTGGTTACTTCGTCGTTGAATACAAACGAAGAACTTAAAAAAGATTCAAATGATTTTGATGATTTCGAAGAAGTTTGATTATCTCCTAATTTGTTCTAACATTTTATTAATCTGAGGAATAATTAATTTCTTATCATCATTCTCGATTATAAAATCTGCTTTTTTTCTTTTAATTGAGTCATTTAGTTGAGCGTCAAATCTTTTTTTTATTTCTTCTGTATTAATTGAATCTCTTTTAATTAAACGTTGGATTCTAATTTCTTCAGGAGCAGTTACAAGAATTGTTTTATTAAATCTTTTGTAAGAATTAGTTTCAAAAAGTAGAGCGCTTTCATTAAAAACAATTTCCTTTTGTATTGTATTGGTCCATTTCTCAAACTCTTGATAGACAAATGGATGAATTATTGCATTTAGTTTTTCCTTATTTACCTCATTTTGAAATAGAAAATTTCTAATAATAGGTTTGTTTAGTTCATTATCTAAATAGGCATGTTCACCAATTATGTTCTTTATTTTTTGAATAAGTTCTTTATTTTGTATCATTAACTTTTTTGCTTCTAGATCAGAATAAAAAATAGCATATCCCATTTTTTCTAAAATTTGACAAACGTAACTTTTACCTGAACCTATTCCACCAGTGATTCCTATTTTCAACATTTTTTTCTTTTATTCAAAGATAGATATTACTTAAACTAATTCGTTTATATCGGTTAACTTCTGTACTTTTGCAACCTATTTTTATCTGATGAATAAAGAACAAGATTGGTTTGTTTCCTGGTTTGATACAAATTATTATCATATTTTATATAAAAATCGTGATGATAATGAAGCTGCATTTTTTATCGAAAATTTATTTAATAAGCTGAAATTATCAAACGAGACTGTCTTAGATCTTGCTTGCGGTAAAGGTAGACATTCTGTTTTTTTGAATTCATTAGGGTTAAATGTTCTTGGTGTGGATTTATCTGAAAATAGTATTTCTGTAGCTTCTGCTTCCGCAAATAATTCATTAGAATTCAAGGTGCATGATATGAGAAATGTGATTGAAAATAAATCATTTGATGTTGTTTTTAATCTTTTCACTAGTTTTGGTTATTTTGATGATGACTCTGATAATCATTCTGTTCTAAAAAGTGTTAATACAATGCTGAATGAGAATGGTAAGTTGGTTATTGATTTTATGAATGCTTATAAAGTAATTAAAAATCTTGTCAATTCTGAAGAAAAAAATATAGAAGGAATTCATTTTGATATAAAGAGAAATTACGATGGTAAGTTTATAACAAAGGACATTTGTATTTCAGAACTCAATAATAAACATACATATCAGGAAAAAGTACGTGCATTTTTTAAAGAAGATTTTATTGAACTGTTAAATCGTAATGGTTTTGTGGTTGAGAATATCTTTGGAGATTTTGCTTTAAATGATTTTGATAAAGAAAGTTCAGATAGATTAATACTAATTGCTTATAAGAAATGATAGATATTTTCAATATTGTATTGCTTGTTTTATCTGTTGTTATTGGAGGAGGTATTGTATTATTAATGGATTCTTTAAAACAAAAGAAATTAATAAAAATCATGCTATCATTTAGCGGTGGTTTTTTGTTAGCGATGGCTTTTGTTCATTTTTTACCTGAATTATATGAATCTTCAAATTCTGCACGAATAGGTATGTTTGTTTTAGTTGGATTTTTAGTTCAATTATTTTTAGAATATTTTTCTGGTGGAATAGAACATGGTCATATTCACGTACATCACAATCATAAGTTTCCTTGGGCTTTATTTATATCTTTATCTGTTCATTCTTTTATCGAAGGCATTCCACTAGCGGGCGGTGATCTACATGTAGAAAATCATGGACATTTATCAGGCCAATCTCTTCTTCTAGGTATTTTATTTCATCAAACTCCCGTAGCTATTGCGTTAATGACACTTTTAAAAGCGTCTGGTATTACATCTTTGAAGTCTTGGCTATATTTATTAGCATTCGGAATTATGACTCCTTTGGGATTAGTTTTCGGAAGTATATTTAATGTGCAAACAGATAATCAATATATGAGTTATCTATTAGCTGCAGTAGTTGGTATGTTTTTACATATATCAACGACTATTATTTTTGAATCAAGTGAAAATCACAAATTTAATTTTGTGAAACTATTAAGTATAATTTTGGGAGTTGTTTTAGCTGTTTCAATAGCTTGATTTAAAGTCTTTCTCTAATAATTCCTTCTAGTCCTTTGACAAATAATGGATGGTCGTTTGAACTCGGAACTAATTGCACTTTTTCACCACCATTTTCTTCAAATAATTCTTGGTATTCTTCGCCTATTTCAATAAGTGTTTCAAGACAATCTGAAACAAATGCAGGACTAAAAACTAAGAGTTTTTTTGCGCCATTTTTTGCTTGTTCTATAACTACTTTGTCTGCAAAAGGAGAAAGCCATTTTTTATCTAATCTTGATTGAAAACAAACAGTATAATTGTTTTCTGGAATTCCTAATTTTTCAGCAATTAAGCGAGTCGTCGCGAAACATGTTGCTTTATAGCAATATCTGTTGAATTCATTAATTTCTGATTCACAAGGTTGATCTTCACATAATCCATCATTATAGACTTTATCTACATGTCTATCTGGTAAACCATGATAAGAAAATAGGATATGATCATAAGTACTCAATTCAAATTGATTTGCCCTATCTACGATTGAATTAATGTATCCGTCATTATCATAAAATTGGTTAATTACCTTTATTTCAGGAATAACCCACCATTTTTGTATAATGTTAAGTGCTTTCTCAATTGCAGAACCAGAGGATGCACTAGCGTATTGTGGAAATAGAGGAAGAATTATTAATTGATCATAATTAGCTTTATGCATTCTATCTAAAACCACTTCCATAGAAGGATTTTGATAACGCATTGCAAATTCAATGGTTACATTGTCATTTTCAAAAGCAGTTTTTAGTTTATTAGTTATCGCTTCTGTATGAGTTAGAAGGGGAGAAACTCCATTCCCTAATTTCCATAGTTCACGATATACTTTTGCAGATTTTGGAGCTCTAAAAGGTACAATAATTCCATTAACTAGTAACTTTCTGCCTAGCCATGGTAAGTCAATAACTCTAGGGTCATTTAAAAATTCACTTAAATATCGTTTTACATCTTTTGTAGATGGACTATTAGGTGTACCTAATTGGATTAATAAAACTCCTGTTTTCTTCATTTTTGTAAAATAAAAAGGGTAAATTTTCACTTACCCTTAATTTAAACGATTATTATCTTAAAATGTTTACATTAAATATGCAATGGTCTTGATTCAGTTGCGTCAAGTGCAGCTTCTTTAACGCCTTCTGAATAAGTTGGGTGAGGATGACAAATTCTTGAGATATCTTCGGCTGATGCTCTGTATTCCATTGCAACTACAGCTTCCATAATTAAGTCAGCTGCTCTTGGAGCAATCATATGTACACCTAAAACTTCATCTGTTTCTTTATCTGCTAAAATTTTAATAAACCCTGCAGTATCCATACTTGCTCTAGCCCTACCTAATGCTTTTATTGGGAAATTCCCTACTTTGTATTCAACATTTAAAGCTTTCAATTCTTCTTCTGTTTTACCAACTGCAGCAACTTCAGGCCAAGTATATACTACACCCGGTATCAAATTGTAGTTGATATGAGGTTTTTGTCCAGCTAATAATTCTGCCACATAAACTCCTTCTTCTTCTGCTTTGTGAGCTAACATTGCTCCACGTACTACATCACCAATTGCATAAATATTTGGAACTGAAGTTTGCAAATGATTATTAACTTCAATTTGACCTTTATTATTAACGCTTAAACCAGCTTTTTCTAAATCTAAACCTTCTGTAAACGGTTTTCTACCTACTGCAACTAAGCAGTAATCTGCATCAATCGAAATTTCTTCTCCTTTTTTATTAAGTGCTTTAAGTGTAACATTTTCTCCGTTGTTTACCACTGATTGTACTTTGTGTTCTAAATGGAATTTAAACCCTTCTTTTTTTAGCACTTTTGTAAATTCTTTACCTAATGATTTATCCATTGTAGGTAAAATAGAGTCAGCAAATTCTACAACTTCAATTTCCGTACCTAAGCGACCATATACTGAGCCTAATTCCAAACCAATAACTCCACCACCGATAACGAGCATTTTTTTAGGAATTTCATTCATTTTTAATGCTTCTGTGGAAGTAATGATTCTTTTTTTGTCTGGTTCCATTCCTGGAAAGTAATTTGGTTTTGAACCAGTCGCAATAATGATATTTTTAGCTTCAATAACTTCATTAGAACCATCTTCTTTTGAAACATTGATTTTTGTATTCGATACAAATGAACCTTTACCATGGATAACAGTAATTTTATTTTTATCCATTAAATATTTAATTCCGCTACATGTTTGGCTGATTACTTCTTCTTTTCTTTTAATCATTTGAGATATATCAGCTTTCAAGTTTTCAATACTAATTCCATGTGTAGCAAAATTATGTTTTGCATTATGGAAATGTTCTGAAGAATCTAATAGTGCCTTAGAAGGTATACAACCAACATTTAAACAAGTACCACCTAATGTACTGTATTTTTCTATTAAAACTGTTTTGAATCCTAGTTGTGCACATCGTAGTGCTGAAACATATCCTCCCGGTCCTGAACCGATTATTGCTATATCAAATGAACTCATTTTTGATAAAATTTTAAAAAGTCTACAAATGTAAAATTTTATTTTTCGTTTGCTTCTTTATTCAATAAAATAAGCATGCTTTTTTTCGCTCGACATTTAAATATTTCGATCAATCGTTCGATTTAGTTTCAAATTTTTGATTCTAGAGGAGTACTTTTTCCGTTTTTAGCACATAAAGGGCTGTTTATTAAGTTGATAGTCTTAATTTTGATTGTTGATTTTTTCATCAAAAAATGTTGTTTTTTTGATGATTTTTATGAATTCTTCTTATGGGTTAGTTGTTAACATTTTTTCAACCATGAAAATAGGTAGAAACTGTTTATAATTTGTTGTTAAAGAAGAAAGAGATAACAATTTAAATTAAAAATCTAAATAGTTTAATCAAAAAGACTAGTTATTAAAAGAATAATGTTAATAACCTAAAGCTTTATATACATTTATATATTATACTTAAAATAAATGTTTTTCTGCATGATATGATGATCTAACTAAAGGGCCACTTTCAACATATTTGAACCCCATTTTTAGACCAATTTCTCTGTATTCGTCGAAACGTTCTGGTGTTATAAACTCTACAACAGGTAAATGCTTAGGTGTCGGTTGTAAATATTGACCTAATGTTAAGATGTCAACTTGCACACTTCTAAGGTCTTCCATTGTTTCTAAGACTTCCTCGTGACTTTCTCCAAGCCCTAACATTACACCTGATTTTGTTCTCATTCCTCCTTTTTTTAATCGAAAAAGAACTTCTAAACTTCGGTCATATTTAGCTTGAATTCTTACCTGTTTTGTTAATCTTCTTACAGTTTCTAAATTATGAGACACAATTTCTGGCGCAACATCGATGATTACTTGTAAGTTCTCCCATTTTCCCATGAAATCTGGAATCAATGTTTCCATTGTAGTTTCAGGTGATTGTGCTCTTACAGCTCTAACTGTTTGTGCCCAAATTTCAGAACCCCCATCCTTTAAATCGTCTCTATCAACGGATGTTATTACAGCGTGTTTTACCCCCATAGTTTTAACACTATGCGCAACTCTACCTGGTTCGAAAGGGTCAGCTTCTAGAGGTTTACCTGTTTGTACAGCACAAAATCCACAACTTCGAGTACATATATTACCTAAAATCATAAATGTTGCAGTACCTTCTCCCCAGCATTCACCCATATTTGGGCAAGACCCACTTTCGCAAATGGTGTGTAGTTTGTGTTCATCAACAAGAGAGCGAACCTTTTTGTAATTTTCTCCAGTAGGCAATTTCACTCTAAGCCACTTTGGCTTTTTAATGCGAATTGAGGATTCATTTTTGTTGATTTCTTCACTCATAACAAGGGATTCTTGTTACAAAGATAGAATGAGATAAAATCTGAATTTTTATGATTGGAAACAGTTAATAAAAGACAATTGTTAATATGTTTAAAATTCAGATTAAGTATTAGGTTTTTAGTTGTTTATTATTTTGAAAATTCTTTAGCGTCATCAATCCATTTTTTTAAAATTTCATCCATATCTGCTCCTATACTTTTTCCAATAAAAATTGAAATAGCTATAAGGTGAATACTATAAGAAATGATTTCATCTAAATTTTCAATTTGATTTATCTCTTCTTGAATTTTTTGCTCAATAATTGAAATATGATTCTCAATGAATAATTTTTCATCATAATTTTGATTTAAATCAAATGGATACAAAATAATTTTTTTCCATTCAGTCGTAAATAAATTTCCAATTTCAATATTGTTTTTTTTAGTTAGATTTTTCCAACCTTTTAATGTTTTTCCTTTGTCTTTAAGTTTTGCTTCTGTTTCTAAATAAAGTGCAAAAGCTGTATCCGCAATGTTTTGTAAAATGTCTAAATATTGTTCTTGAACTATCTCAAAATTTGATGTTTTTTGTTGCTTTATATAATCTATTAATTTGAGTTTGGGTAAATCTAAAGCACTTGGACAACGTTCTAAACAGGGGTGGTTTTTTCCTTCGAAGAAATAGTTTGTTTTATTCGATTGAATTCTTCTGCCTAAAGGGAATAAGCGACATGCTAATGGTCTGTGATGATGGACTGTACAACCTTTTTTTTCATCATATAGATTACATGATTTTTTGGAGGTTTTTTCATATTTCCCGTTAAATGCTAGTTTTATTCCCTCATCAGTTGTGTGAAAATGGATAAAATCTTGGGGTTGAATTTTTATACCCTTTGATAAGTTATAAATTTCCCATGGATTTATGTACACATTATTACCAAAACAACAAGTACCTTCTAATGTACAAGTTAATGGTAGATTGTCATTTAATTCAAGGTTATTAAATATCATAAAATTCAAATGAGGTAAAGGTAACTATTATATGTTTTTAAGATTAATCTAATTTTAGGGTACATTTAAACTTTAACACTTACTTTTACATAAATTTTATTTAATGATTACTTCAAAAGTTGAATATTTAGGAGGCTTAAGAACAGAGGCAACTCATATTGCTTCAGGAAATAAAATAATTACAGATGCTCCGATTGACAATTTCGGTAAAGGAGAGGCGTTTTCACCCACTGATTTGCTTGCTACTTCTTATGCATCTTGCTTGCTTACAATCGTTGGGATTTATTGTCAAAATCATGGGTTAAATTTCACTAAAGGTAGCGCTGATGTTACTAAAATTATGAGTTCAGATTCTCCTAGAAGAGTTCAAAAATTAATCCTGAAAATTGATTTGTCAGGAAATGGTTGGAATGAAGATGAGAAAAAAAGAGCTATTGCTGCGGGTAAAGCATGTCCAGTTGCCAAAACTTTAGGAGATAATGTTGAAGTTGAATTAGAAATTATATTATAAATGAACGATAACAGAAAAAGTAATTTTCGAAATAATCCAAAAGAAAATTATGTTAAAAAAGAGAAAGAGGATTTAATTTTTGGAATTAGAGCAGTTATCGAAGCAATAGCAGCCGGTCGAGAAATCAATAAAATTGTTATCCAAAAAGGGCTTCAAAAAGAATTGTTTTTTGAGTTAAAAGAAGCTACAGCAGGTAAAAATTATTTCATACAATTTGTACCATCAGAGAAATTAGATAGACTTACAGATAAAAACCACCAAGGTGTAGTTGCATATCTATCTCCAAAAGAATATGTAGAATTTGAACCTTTGGTTGATCAGTTTGTGCAGAACAATGAGAATGCTTGCTTTTTGTTTTTAGACCGATTAACCGATGTAAGAAATTTTGGCGCAATAGCAAGAACTGCTGAATGTATGGGAGTGAATGCAATTGTTATACCTGGTAAAGGTTCCGTACAAGTTACTGCTGATGCAATTAAAACAAGTGCTGGCGCATTAAATCGCATTCCCGTTTGTAAGGTTGGTAATCTAAAAGACAGTATTTTTTATTTACAGCAAAGTGGTTTTCGAATAATTGCTTGTACTGAAAAATCTTCTGTTCCTTTATACGAAGTAAATTTGAGAGGTCAAATAGGAATTGTTATGGGTTCCGAAGAGGATGGAATTACAAATGATATTTTGAAAATGGCTGATATTAAAGCGAAAATACCTATGTCTGGGAAAATTTCATCTTTGAATGTTGGTGTAGCAACAGGGATGATTTTATATGAAAAAATAAGACAAGAATTATATTAAGAAGTAAAGCTAATCGAAAGGTTAGCTTTTTTTTATATCATTGTAAGTAGTAATGGTAGTTCAGCAATATCATTAATTTTATATAAACCAGCTGATTTTTTATATCGATTTGAAGGGTCAAAAAGAATTGCTTGCATACCAACTCGAATTGCTCCTATTATATCTGTATTATGATCATCTCCAATCATTATACTTTCATTTTTTTTTGCATTCGCTTGATTTAATGCGTATTCGAAAATTTCAGGATTAGGTTTTGTTTTACCTACCATTTCAGAACAAACAATTATTTCAAAGTAAGGTTTTAGTCCTGAAGATTCTAATTTTACGACTTGTGCTTCGGCAAATCCATTTGTTATAATATGTAATCGATAATTCTTTGATAATTCTTTGATTATTTCAAGTGTATTAGGGAAAAGGTTTTTTTCTTTAGGTGCAATAGTTATATAGTCTAGATTAAGTGTATTCGCAAGT
Source organism: Crocinitomicaceae bacterium (assembly GCA_046304235.1). GTDB lineage: Bacteria > Bacteroidota > Bacteroidia > Flavobacteriales_D > Crocinitomicaceae > CANHVK01. The sequence continues at coordinate 14,313 of JBKCEW010000144.1, forward strand.
ATTTTATCATACACTTCCACTTTCTCAAGGGTTTTTTCAAAACGTTTTAATCGAAGTTCATCTTTAGTAATTTTCCCTTTTCCATATTTTTTCCAAAGTTCATTATTAATATTTTGGTAAGACCTTTGAAAGTGAATAAAATGCTCAAAATGTGAGTTCAATGAGTATTTGTCATAAATTTTTTGAAGAGCAATTTTGGAATTTGTTTCAAAATCCCACAATGTTCGATCTAAATCGAAAAACAAATGATTGATTTTATTCATCAAACTGCATTTGCTATTAAATAGGAAATACCGGTTGTAATAATACCATTTATAAATATACCTATGATAATTAATGGATAACTAAACCTATGTTTTCCATAAAATTTTGCAACAATAATAGTCCCAACAGGTATGGATAAAAACAATGGGGCTAGAAATGAAACTCCAAAAATACCAAGGCGATGTTTTATTTTGATTAGAGTTTTATTTGTTTTAGTGAAGATCTTTTTTTTTGGCAATTGAATTCCAGCTTTTTCTGCTTTCAATATGGCATCTCTTTTTTTGTTAAAACTTTTTTTTAAAAAATATTCTGCTAAAAAAAAGAAAAATGTAGAACTGATAATTGCTCCAATAATACAACTAAAATAAGTTTCAAAATAGTTTAAATTCAAAGCAGGCCCACCAAATGGAGCAAACAAAAACTTTATAGTTGAAAGGGCTAATAATCCGAAATATATTGAATATTTCATAATTTAACATTTAACACCAAATGCCAAGTCTCCTGCATCACCAATTCCAGGTACTATGTATGCTTGAGCAGTTAATTCTTGATCTATAGAACCAATGAAATACAATGTATTTTCAGGAAAATGCTTTTGTAAGTTGTCTAATGCTTCAGGAGCAGCAATAGCTGAAACAATGATTACCTTATTGGGTGTGCCTTGATGTAACAAAGTTTTGTAAACACATTCCATTGAACTACCTGTGGCTAACATTGGATCGATAATAATCAATGTTTTGTTCTCGAAAGTTGGAGATGCTACATAATCAACTTGAATTTCAAAATCATCTTTATCAACATGTTTTCTATATGCAGAAATGAATGCAGAATCTGCTTTATCAAAAACATTTAAAAAACCTTGATGCATTGGTAAACCTGCTCTTAAAATAGTTGCTAAGATAGGTTGTTCTATTAGTTGTTGCGTTTCTGCTTCTCCTAATGGAGTTGTAACTACTACTGTTTTATAATCTAATTTTTTAGAAACTTCATAAGCAAGGATCTCACCCAAACGTTCTAAATTTTTTCTAAAACGCATACTATCTTTTTGAACCTGAACATCTCTTAGTTCTGAAAGAATTTGTCCAATAATAGATTTCGATTCGCTGAAATTATAAATCATAAATGAATGTCTTTTTGTAAAGTTAAAAAATAAAAGAGATTATTGAAATAGAATCGAGTGTTATTCGTCAATGTCTATTAATTTTGTTGTATGAGTAAAGAGACAAAACTTGATTTTGGAATTTTTAAACGATTAACACTTTTTGTAAAAAATTACAAAAATTTACTGTTATTGTCTTTTTTCTGTACACTTGTATTATCGCTTCTTACTCCATTTAGGCCGAAGTTAATTGGCATAATGGTAGACAAATATATAATATCAGGCCAAGATGAAAAGGAATTATTTAATTGGACAGGGCTTATTCTATTAGTACTTTTGTTTGAGGGGATTTTTCAATTTTTAAATGCATTTTCATCAAATTTATTAGCTCAATCTATTATTAGAGATATTCGTCAACGATTGTATAATCATATGCAGTCTTTTAAAATGAAATATTTTGATGAAACTCCAATAGGCTCTTTAGTTACAAGACTTGTTTCTGATATTGAGGCAATTGCAGAAGTTTTTTCTTCAGGGTTTATAGATATTTTAGGAGATTTGTTGATGTTAATTGTAGTGGTAGCAATAATGGTGATAACTAATTGGAAATTAACTTTATTAACTCTAATTCCAATTCCTCTTTTGATAATTGCTACAAGAATTTTTGCGAATGCAATGAAAAAATCTTTTCAGCAGGAGCGGTTACAAGTGACTAGATTAAGTACTTTCGTTCAAGAGCATATTACCGGAATGAATATTGTGCAATTATTCACTCGTGAAAAAAAAGAACAGGAAATTTTTGATTCAATAAATAAAGATCATAAACAAGCTCATATAAATGCCGTTTGGGCTTTTTCAATATTTTTCCCTGTGGTTGAATTGTTGAGTTCTCTGTCTGTTGCATTTTTACTTGTTTGGGGAGCATTTCAATTTATTGGCGAAGCTGAAATTGACCCTAAAGTCATGTATGCGGAAATAGTATCATTTACCCTATGGATAAATATGTTATTTCGTCCCATTAGACAACTAGCGGATAAGTTTAATATACTCCAAAGAGGAATTGTTAGAGCTGAACGTGTTTTTGAGATTTTAGATATGCATACTCATAAACAGGATGTAGGAGAAATTATTGATGTGGATTTTCATTCAACAATTGAATTTAATAATGTCTTTTTTGCTTATTTAGATAATCAATGGGTTTTAAAAAATATAAACTTATCTATTGAAAAAGGTAAAACGATTGCTTTTGTTGGTGCAACGGGAGCTGGAAAATCTACGATTGTAAATTTGATAGGGCGTTTTTATGAAAATCAACAAGGAGAAATTTTAATTGACAATAAAAACATCAAGGATATCAATTTAACTGTTTTACGTAAGAATATAGCTATTGTACTTCAAGATGTATTTTTATTTTCAGATAGCGTACTGAATAATATTACATTAAGAGATCCATCTATTTCTTTTGAACAAGTTATAGAAGCAGCAAAAGCAGTTGGTGCACACGAATTTATAAATAGATTACCAAATGGTTACGAAACTTTAGTTGGGGAAAGAGGAGGTATGTTGTCAGTAGGACAGAGACAATTACTCTCTTTTGTGAGGGCTTATGTTTATAACCCTTCTATTTTAATTTTGGACGAAGCAACTTCAAGTGTGGATAATGAATCTGAATTAATGATTCAAAAAGCAACTCAAAAACTAACTTTTGGAAGAACGTCGATTGTGATTGCTCATCGTTTGTCGACGATTCAAAATGCAGATAAAATTGTTGTTTTAGAAAAAGGAGAAATTGTAGAAATGGGTACTCATAAAGAGTTAATAACAAAAGAAGGTGGTTATTACCAAAAATTGTATGAAATTCAATTTGTAGAAAATAAGCTATAAGATTATGATAATAGTTACAGGTGCAGCAGGATTTATCGGGAGTTGTTTAGTTGGTAAATTAAATCAATCAGGTAGATCAGATTTAATTTTAGTAGATGATTTTACTAAAAAAGAAAAAGAAGCCAATCTAAAAGATAAGTCATTTAATGCTAAAATTGAGCGTAATGTATTTAACGATTGGTTGAAAGAGAATGCGAATCAAGTTGAATTCATTTTCCATATAGGAGCAAGAACGGATACAACTGAGTTTAATAAAGAGATTTTTGATGAATTGAATGTTAATTACACAAAAATGATTTGGAATTTTTGTGTAGCAAATAATATACCTCTTGTATATGCGAGTTCTGCTGCGACTTATGGTTTGGGCGAGTTTGGTTACGATGACAATCATGATGTAATTCCAAAATTGAAACCTTTAAACCCTTATGGAGATTCAAAAAATGATTTTGATATTTGGGCGTTACAGCAAGATAAAAAACCTCCTTTTTGGGCTGGGCTAAAATTCTTCAATGTTTATGGGCCAAATGAATACCATAAAGGAAGAATGGCTTCTGTTATTTTCCATACGTTCAATCAAATTAATCTGAATGGGGGGATGAAATTATTCCGTTCACATAATCCAAATTACAAAGATGGTTGCCAGTTAAGGGATTTTGTTTATGTAAAAGATGTGGTAAATGTATGTCTATTTTTAATGACTGATAAACCGACTTCGGGTATATATAATTTAGGTTCTGGAAAGGCAAGAACATTTTTAGATCTAGCTACAAATACGTTTAACGCTTTAGATAAATCTGTCAATATTGATTTCATAGATACTCCTATTGATATTCGTGATAAGTACCAATATTTTACTGAGGCTAACATGCAAAAAATGATTTCTGAGGGGTACGCTATTCCATTTCATACCTTAGAGGAAGGAATCAAAGATTATGTTGAAAATTATTTAGTTCCTAATAAGTATTTATAATTATTTAAACATCTTGTTGCTTTTATTGTTTTAATCTAAAAGTATTTAAGATGTATCAGTTAATTAGAAAACAGATTGTTCATACAGATTTGGAGACATGTTGGGATTTTTTTTCAAACCCTTCTAACTTAAAATTAATAACCCCTGAATATATGGGTTTTGATGTGAAAACAGAGACTCCTAATATAATGTATGAAGGATTAATTATTTCATATTCTGTAAGGCCTTTGTTAAACATTCCAATGGAATGGGTGACTGAAATAACTCATGTAAAGGATAAATCTTTTTTTGTTGATGAACAAAGGATTGGTCCTTATAAGTTATGGCATCATGAGCATCATTTTAAAGAAATAGATGAAGGGGTAGAAATGATTGATATCGTCTCTTATGAACCTCCTTTCGGAATTTTAGGGAAAATAGTACATCCATTTATTATTAAACCTAAATTAGAGGAAATCTTTGCCTTTCGATTTAAAAAGGTTGATTCAATTTTCCTCAAATAAATGAAAATACAAAAACAAGGTTTATCTTTATCCTTTTAATCAAATACAATTTATAAGTTTTCTAATATAAAATTTAATTTACTTATCACAAGTCTAAATTTTATAAAAACTATATTTAAGTGTAAAGGTCTTATTTCCTTTTCCAAATTTTCAAAAATGAAGTTTGAACTATAACATTGTTGAGATTAATATATTTGTTAAATTTTTTGGTTTAGGTTACCATACTAACTAGTGTTATTAATGAGCGATAAATATTACAAGGATGATGTTACTTCTAAAATCTCATCTGTTTATAAAAACATAATTTCAGATTTAGGTGAAAATCCTAATAGAGAAGGGTTATTAAAAACACCAGAGCGTGTAGCAAAAGCATTACAATTTTTAACACATGGTTATGATATTAAACCAGAAGAAATTTTGAAAAGCGCTTTGTTTCACGAAGAATATTCGGAAATGGTAATCGTAAAAGATATAGAGGTTTATTCTATGTGTGAACATCATATGTTACCTTTCTTTGGTAAAGCTCATATAGCCTATATTCCAAATGGTACGATTGTTGGTTTAAGTAAAATCCCTAGAGTTGTTGACGCTTTTTCAAGAAGATTACAGGTTCAAGAAAGATTAACTATTGAAATTAGAGATTGTATTCAAGAAACATTGAAACCAAAAGGAGTTGCTGTCGTAATAGAGTGTAGTCACATGTGTATGCAAATGAGAGGTGTTCAAAAACAAAATTCTGTAACAACTTCAAGTGCATTCACTGGGTTATTTTTAACAAATGACGCAACAAGAAAAGAATTTATTAATTTAGTAAATGCTAAACTACACTAAAATTTAAGTAACTATGTTAGATAATTTTGTAAACCAAAACCAGTATGGGACATCTACAAAAGCTATGTCCTCTGACTTCTTTAGAAGTGTTTATTCTTACATGTTTATTGCATTAGCAATATCTGGAGGAATTGCATATTTATGTGGAACACCAGAGTTTGTGTTAAATTATTTCATATCCGCAAAAGGAGGTGTTTCTGCTTTGTTTTATATTGTTGCCTTTGCTCCTGTTGGACTTGGATGGTTGATTCAGTCTTCATATAACCGATTTTCGATGGGGACTTTGTTTTTTTTATATGGATTGTACGCTGCTTTGTTGGGGTTGAGTTTAAGCACCATATTTGTTGTTTATGACATCGCTTCAATCGCCTCAACATTTTTTGTATCTGCCGGTGCTTTTGCTGGTATGGCTATTTTAGGTTATACTACTAAAACAGATTTAACTAAATTTGGCAGTCTATTGTATATGGTAGTTATTGGGATGTTCAGTGCGTCTCTCGTGAATTTCTTTATGACTAGTGGTACTATGAGCTTTATAATAGCCGTAATAGGAGTATTTGTTTTTACCGGTTTAACTGCTTATCAAATGCAACAGTTGAAACACATAAGTGAACAACCTGGACTTCAAGGCGCAGATAGAAACAAATTAGCACTTATTGGAGGTATGCAATTGTATATTTTGTTTATAAATCTATTCCTTTCGTTATTAAGAATAATGGGAGGTAATAGAGATTAATAGTAAGTTTTTCTTCAAAAAAAATCCCGTTCAAACGGGATTTTTTTGTTTAAAGCTATATTTAATTAGTCTACTATATCTAGTTTAGCAAATTTTAAGAGTAGGGTTTTAGATCCTTCTTGTGGAAAGAAAATGACAGCTTTCTTTTCAGCTCCCTCTCCCTCAATCTTGATGATTTTCCCTTTGCCAAATCGTTCGTGTAGGACATTATAACCTACCTTTAATTGTTCATTTCCTTTATTCAAATTAGTTCCACCTGTAGTAGCTTCTGATATTGATCTTAAGTTTCTAGGTTGTTCGTAACGTTTGTTTAATCCTCCAGAAAACCCACTTTCAGAAGTTGTATTACCACTTAACGATCTGCCTAAACTTCTTCCGGTATTGTATGGGTTTTCAAATGAAACATATTCTTTATTGATTTCTGAAATAAATCTACTTGGTTCGCTTGATGTTAAACTACCAAAAACAAACCTTGAAGCGGCATAAGAAATGGTACACGTTTTTTCAGCTCGGGTAACTGCCACATAAAATAAACGACGTTCTTCCTCTAATTCACTTCTTGTATTCAATGACATTTGAGAAGGAAATAAATTCTCTTCAACACCTACTAAATATACGTGTGGAAATTCAAGCCCTTTACTTGAGTGTATTGTCATTAAAGTGATTTTGTTTTTATCCTCCTCTTTGTCGCTATCGGCATCGGTTAATAGCGCTACATCAATCATGAATTCAGACAACGTTTTTAATTCATCGGCATCTTGTTGAGCTGTAAAAGCTTTGATCCCGTTTAAAAGTTCTTCAATATTTTGATAGCGTTCAACTTCTTCTGGCCCTTTGTCTTTTTCGTTATATAAGTCTTTTAATACACCTGATGATTTGGCAATGTGATAAGCGAGGTCATACGCTTGCATTTTATTTAGTTGCGCATGAAAACTTTCAATCATGGTGGCAAATTCCTGCATTTTAGTTTTAGTTGGTCCGTTTAATGCAACTGGGTAAGCATTGAAGTCTTGAATGATATCAAACATACTTACTCCATATTTTGTACTAGCAATAATTAAATTTTCAATCGAAGTTTTTCCGATTCCTCTTTTAGGATAATTGATAACACGTTTTAAAGCTTCTTCATCTCTAGGGTTAGCAGTAAGTCTAAAGTAAGCCAGTACATCTTTAATTTCTTTGCGTTGATAGAATGAAATTCCACCATAAATTTTATAAGGTAGATTTAGTTTTCGTAGAGCCTCCTCAAATGCACGAGATTGTCTATTCGTTCTGTATAGTATAGCAAAATCGCTGTAGTTTAAACCTTCAGATTTTTTAACATCGTAGATTTTATTTGAAATGACTTTTCCCTCTTCGTTATCTGTTAGTGTACGAATAACTGTGATTAGATTTCCTTCGTCATTTGCAGTCCAAACATTCTTTTGAATTTGGTCTTTGTTTTTGCTTATAACACTGTTAGCTGCTTCAACTATGGATTTTGTGCTTCGATAATTTTGTTCTAGTTTGAATATGCGATAGTCCGGATAATCATTTTTGAAATTTAAAATGTTTTGTATGTTCGCTCCTCTAAATGAATAGATACTTTGAGCATCGTCTCCAACTACACAAATGTTTTCATAAACTGCAGCTAATTTTTTTACAATAAGATACTGAGCATAATTGGTATCTTGGTACTCATCTACTAAAATGTATCTAAATTTATGTTGATAGTGTTGTAGTACATCTGGAAAATCTCTCAATAATACATTTGTTTGAAAAAGTAGGTCATCAAAATCCATTGCTCCTGCTTTTTGACATCTATTAGCATAGGTTGTATATATTCTAGACAACTCAGGTCGACGACTTTGTTTATCTTCTAACATAATTTCAGCATTGTTAGCATAAGCCTCGGGTGAGATGAGGTTATTCTTAGCTGCTGAAATTCTTCCCAAAACCATTCCTGGTTTGTAGGTTTTATCATCTAAATTTAATTCTTTAATAATATCTTTTAAAAGACTCTTAGAATCTTGTGTGTCATAAATAGTGAAATTTGTTGGATAACCGATAAGATCGGCATTAAATCGCAATAATCTTGAGAATACAGAGTGGAAAGTACCCATCGTAATATTTTTGGCTTCACTACCTCCAACGATATTACTAATACGTTCTGTCATTTCCTTTGCTGCTTTATTTGTAAAGGTGAGAGCTAAAATATTAAAAGGATCAACACCACTTTTAATCATATGAGCAATTCGATAGGTGAGTACGCGCGTTTTACCTGAGCCAGCGCCAGCAATTACCATGATTGGCCCTTCAGTTTGTTCTACAGCTTCTCGCTGACTTGAATTTAATCCGTCTAAATAATCCATAAAGCAAAGTTACGAAATGGTTAATTGAATATTCTATTTTTTCAACCAAACAATTTTTTTGTGATAAACATTATTTTGTTAAAAACGTCGCAAATTGTTGTTTTTATTTGTGTTGTTTTAAATTTTAAGTATATTTGCGTCCCCAACTACGTAGTTTGGGGTAGTAGTTTATTTATAAATGTTTAATTTTTAGTATGCCAACTATTCAACAATTAGTTCGCAAAGGGCGAACGGCAGTAGTAAAGAAAAGCAAGTCGGCTGCTCTTGACTCTTGCCCGCAACGCAAAGGGGTATGTGTAAGGGTTTACACCACTACGCCTAAAAAGCCGAATTCTGCTATGAGAAAAGTAGCCAGAGTTCGTCTGACTAATGGTAAGGAAGTCAATGCTTATATTGGCGGTGAAGGACACAACTTACAAGAGCACTCTTTAGTTTTAGTACGTGGAGGAAGGGTTAAAGATCTTCCAGGGGTAAGATACCACATCGTACGTGGAGCTGAAGATACAGCTGGTGTAGAGGGTAGAACTCAACGTCGTTCTAAGTATGGTACTAAGAGACCAAAAGTGAAAAAATAATTTAAAGCTTTCAAATCATGAGAAGAAGAAAAGCCAAAAAAATTCCCATCCTTCCGGATCCAAAGTTTAACGAAGTAGTAGTTACTAAATTCGTTAATAATTTGATGTATGACGGAAAAAAAACGTTAGCGTTTAAAATTTTTTACGATGCGTTAGATATCGTAGATTCTAAAATCGAAGATCAAACTGGTCTTGAGGTTTGGAAAAAAGCGTTGGAAAATGTAACTCCAAGCGTAGAGGTTAGAAGCCGTCGCGTTGGTGGTGCAACTTTCCAAATTCCTACCCCTGTACGTGAGGAGAGAAAGCAATCTTTAGCTATGAAATGGTTAATAGGTTACTCTCGCAAACGTAACGAAAAGTCAATGGCAGGTAAGTTAGCTGCGGAAATTATAGCTGCTTCCAAAGAAGAAGGTGCTGCATTTAAGAAAAAAGGTGATACAATTCGTATGGCTGAAGCTAACAAAGCATTCTCACATTTTAGATTTTAATTAACATGGCTAGAGATCTTAAATTTACAAGAAACATTGGTATTGCTGCACACATTGATGCTGGTAAAACAACAACAACAGAGCGTATCCTTTATTATGGTGGTGTAAACCACAAAATTGGTGAGGTACACGATGGTGGTGCTACGATGGACTGGATGGAGCAAGAGCAAGAAAGAGGTATTACAATTACTTCTGCTGCTACTACTTTGAACTGGAACTACCGTGGTCAAAAATACCACATGAATATTATCGATACTCCGGGACACGTTGACTTTACAGTTGAGGTGAACCGTTCATTACGTGTATTAGATGGTTTAGTGTTCTTATTTTCTGCAGTTGATGGTGTTGAGCCTCAATCTGAAACTAACTGGAGATTAGCTAATAACTACAATGTACCTCGTATAGGTTTCGTTAACAAAATGGACCGTTCAGGTGCTGATTTCTTAAACGTGTGTAAACAAGTGAAAGAAATGTTAGGTAGCCACGCATTACCATTACAGTTAAACATCGGTGCTGAGGATGATTTCCAAGGTGTTGTTGATTTAATTAACTTTAAAGGTATCGTATGGAATGAGCACGATATGGGTATGACTTTTAAAGAAATTGAAATTCCTGCTGATATCATTGATGAAGCTCGTCAATTACGTGAAGAATTATTAGAAGCAGTTGCTGAGTTTGATGATACTTTGATGGAGAAATATTTCGAAGATCCAAATTCATTAACTGAAAGAGAAATTTTAGATGCATTAAGAGCTGCTACAATTGCTGGTAAAGTTGTACCAATGATGTGTGGGTCTGCATTTAAAAACAAAGGAGTTCAAGCAATGTTGGATATGGTAATGGAAATTTTACCTTCTCCATTAGATGTTGACGGAATTACTGGTACAAACCCTAAAACAGGAGAGGAAACAGTTCGTCAACCAACTTATGACGCTCCATTTGCTGCATTAGCATTTAAAATCGCAACGGATCCTTTCGTAGGTCGTTTGTGTTTTATACGTGCTTATTCTGGAAACTTACAAGCAGGTTCTTATGTATTCAACACAAGATCTGACAACAAAGAACGTATTTCTCGTATTTTCCAAATGCATGCTAACAAACAAAATCAAATTGAAGAGTTAGGTGCTGGTGATATCGGTGCGGTTGTAGGATTTAAAGATATTCGTACTGGAGATACATTGTGTGATTAAAAACACCCAATAGTACTTGAGTCAATGAATTTCCCTGAGCCTGTAATCGGTTTAGCAATTGAACCAAAAACACAAGCTGATACAGATAAATTATCTATCGGATTAAATAAACTTTCTGAAGAAGATCCAACTTTCCGTGTAAATACAGACGAAGAGACAGGACAAACTATCATCAGTGGTATGGGTGAGCTTCACTTAGAAATCATCGTTGACCGTTTGAAAAGAGAGTTTAAGGTTGAGGTAAATCAAGGTGCTCCTCAAGTTTCTTACCGTGAAGCAATCACTGGATCTGTTGAACACAGAGAAGTTTATAAAAAACAATCAGGTGGTCGTGGTAAATTTGCTGATATTTTCGTTAAAATTTCTCCGCAAGAAGATCAAGAAAAAACAGGTCTTGAATTCGTAAACTCTATCAAAGGAGGTAACATTCCTCGTGAATTTATTCCTTCTGTAGAGAAAGGATTTAAAGAATCTATGAAAAATGGTGTATTAGCAGGATATTTAGTAGATTCAATGAAAGTTGAATTGATAGATGGATCTTATCACAATGTCGATTCAGATTCTTTATCTTTCGAGATTTGTGCTAAAATGGCATACCGTGAAGCTTTAAGAAAATGTAAGCCTATCTTACTTGAGCCTATCATGAAATTAGAAGTTGTTACTCCTGAAGAAAACATGGGTGATGTTGTTGGTGACTTAAACCGTCGTCGTGGTATGATGAAAGGTATGGATGATAGAAATGGTGCTAAAGTTGTTAAGGCTGATGTTCCATTATCTGAAATGTTCGGTTATGTTACGCAACTTCGTACTATTACTTCTGGTCGTGCTACTTCAAGTATGGAATTTTCTCATTATGCTGAAGCTCCAAGAAATGTAGCTGATGAGGTAATTGCTAAAATCAACGGAAAAGTCAACGCTTAATACTAAATAGATGAGCCAAAAAATTAGAATTAAATTGAAATCTTACGATCATAATTTAGTTGATAAATCAGCTGAGAAAATCGTAAAAACAGTTAAAGCTACTGGTGCTGTAGTGAGTGGTCCAATTCCACTTCCAACACACAAAAGAATTTACACTGTATTAAAATCTCCACACGTTAACAAAAAAGCGCGTGAACAGTTTGAATTATGTTCATATAAGCGTTTATTGGATATTTACAGTTCTTCTTCTAAGACTGTGGATGCTCTAATGAGATTAGAGTTACCAAGTGGGGTTGATGTAGAAATTAAAGTTTAATAAATAAAAGTAAAGTATGCCTGGAATAATTGGTAGAAAAGTCGGAATGACTAGCATCTATAGTGCCGAGGGTAAGGCAACGCCATGCACAGTCATAGAAGCTGGTCCTTGTGTCGTAACTCAGTTAAAGACACAAGAAAGAGATGGTTACGACGCAGTTCAATTAGGATTTGGAGAGCGTAAAGAGAACCGTACTCCTAACGCGCTTAAAGGTCATTTCAAAAAAGCAAACACAACTCCAAAATCTAAGTTGGCGGAGTTCAAAGGTTTTGATGGATTGAATTTAGGTGATGTTGTAAATGTTGAAATCTTCGAAGAAGGTGAATACGTTGGTGTTATTGGAACATCAAAAGGAAAAGGTTTCCAAGGGGTTGTTAAAAGACACAATTTTGGCGGTGTAGGTCAAGCTACTCACGGTCAGCACAACCGTCTTCGTGCTCCTGGTTCTATTGGTGCATGTTCTTATCCTGCGAGAGTTTTCAAAGGAACTAGAATGGCTGGTCAAACTGGTAACAAAAGAGTATCAACTGAGAACTTAGAAGTATTAAAAGTTCTTGCTGACAAAAATTTAATTGTAGTGAAAGGATCGGTTCCTGGAGCTAAAGGTTCAACAGTATTAATAGCGAAGTAATGGAAGTAAAAGTAATTGACCAAAATGGAAAAGCTACTTCTAAAACGGTAGCATTATCTGATGCAATCTTTGGTATTGAGCCAAATGATCATGCAATTTATCTTGATGTTAAGCAACACTTAGCTAATAAGCGTCAGGGTACACACAAAACAAAAGAAAGAAACGAAATTGCTGGTTCTACAAGAAAGATTAAAAAACAAAAGGGAACTGGTGGTGCACGTGCTGGTAGCATTAAATCTGGTACTATCGTAGGTGGTGGTCGTATTTTCGGTCCTCGTCCTAGAAATTACCATTTTAAATTAAACATCAAATTAAAGCGATTAGCTAGAAAATCTGCATTTGCTTATAAGGCAAAAAATGATTCTTTAATCGTTTTAGAAGATTTAAATTTTGATGCAATCAAAACTAAAAGCTTCATTTCTTTAATTAACAATTTAGAATTGGCAAATGATAAAGTACTATTTATTTTGGGATCACAAAATGATAATGTATATTTGTCTTCTAGAAACTTGAAAAGAGTTAAGGTTGTAACTGCTGATTCGGTTAATACATATGATGTATTGAACGCGAAGAAAATAGTTATGGCTCAAAGCTCTATTGAAGTTATTGAAAAAATTCTTAACTAATATTAAGTGATGAATAGTATTATTAAAAAACCTCTTATCACTGAAAAGGCGTCTGTTGCGATGGAAACTCGTAACAGATTTACTTTCTTAGTAGAAAGATCAGCTAATAAGGTAGAGATAAGAAAGGCTGTCGAAAAAATGTATGGTGTTTCAATTACTGAAGTACGTACACAAACCTATGGCGGCGGAAAATCCTCTGTTAAACACACTAACAAAGGTATCGTTGTGCAACCTAATAATCCTTGGAAAAAGGCTATTGTAACAGTTGCAGATGGAGAAACGATTGATTTGTATAACAACATTTAAGAATTAGAAATGGGTCTTAAGAAATTCAAGCCTGTAACTCCAGGGCAAAGACACAAGGTTAACAGTACATTCTCTGAAATTACAGCTGATGCACCTGAAAAGTCATTAGTTGCAAAGAAGAAGAAGTCTGGTGGCCGTAACAATGACGGTAGAATGACCATGAGATATTTAGGAGGTGGTCACAAACAAAGATACCGTGTAATTGACTTTAAAAGAGAAAAGCAAGACATTCCTGCTACGGTTAAAACTATCGAATACGATCCAAACCGTACAGCACGTATCGCTTTACTTTATTATGCTGATGGTGAGAAAAGATATATTCTTGCACCAGAAGGCTTAAAAGTAGGTGATACTGTAATTTCTGGAAAATCTGCAACTCCGAATGTAGGTAACGCAATGTTTTTGAGTGATGTTCCTCTTGGAACTGTTATACATAACATTGAATTACAACCTGGTAAAGGTGGTGCTATTGCAAGAGGTGCTGGTACTTATGCTCAATTGAATGCTCGTGATGGTCGTTTCGCAATTATTAAATTACCTTCTGGTGAAACTAGAATGATTTTGGTAACGTGTATGGCGACTATTGGTTCAGTTTCAAACTCAGAACACAGTTTAGTTGTTTCTGGTAAAGCTGGACGTTCTAGATGGTTAGGTAGAAGACCACGTGTACGTGGAGTAGTTATGAACCCTGTGGATCACCCGATGGGAGGTGGTGAAGGTAGAAATGCCGGAGGTCATCCAAGATCACGTAAAGGTTTACCTGCTAAGGGTTACAAGACTCGTTCTAAAACCAAATATTCAGAAAAGTATATCATTGAGAGAAGAAAGAAATAGTACGTTATGAGTAGATCGTTAAAAAAACCACCATTTGTTCATTACAAATTATTCAAAAGAGTGGAAGAAGCACAAGCTTCTAATAGTAAAGCGGTGATCAAGACTTGGTCAAGAGCTTCTACAATTACTCCTGATTTTGTAGGATTAACAGTGGCTGTACACAATGGGAATAAGTTTATTCCTGTTTTCGTAACTGAGAACATGGTAGGACACAAGTTAGGTGAGTTTTCACCAACTCGTAACTTCCGTGGTCATGGTGCAGATAAGAAAAATAAGAAAAGATAGTTTTTAAAATAGTAGTGACATGGGCGCTAGAAAAAGATTAAGAGCTGAACAATTAAAGGAGGTTAAAGGCAACACGGCTATAGCTAGTTTGAAAGCCTCTCCAATTGCTCCAAGAAAAATGAGATTAGTTGCAGATCTTATTAGAGGAGTAGAAGTAAATAAAGCTCTAAATATATTGCAACATAATTCAAAATTTGCTTCTAAGAGTCTTGAGAAGTTATTGCGTTCAGCAATCGCTAATTGGGAACAAAAAAATGAGGGTAAAAGTATTGAAGATGAAAATTTAGTTGTAACTTCTATCCAAGTGGATAGTGCAGCTATGATGAAGAGAATTCAAACTGCACCTCAAGGTAGAGCACATAGAGTTAGAAAAAGATCGAACCACGTTACCATTATCATTGATGGTGCTAAATAAGTAATAGAACATGGGACAAAAGACAAATCCAATTGGTAATAGATTAGGTTTCATCCACGGATGGGAATCTAATTGGTATGGAGGAAGTGAGTACAAAGATAAAATCGTTGAAGACGATAAAATCCGTAAGTACTTATTTACTCGTTTATCAAGAGCTAGTATTTCAAAAATTATTATTGAAAGAACGTTGAAGCTTGTAACCGTTACTATTAATACAGCACGTCCAGGTGTGATTATTGGTAAAGGTGGTCAAGAGGTTGATAAACTTAAAGAAGAATTAAAGAAATTGACGAAAAAAGAGATTCAAATCAATATTTTCGAGGTTAAACGTCCTGAATTGGATGCTCGTTTAGTAGCTGATGGAATCGCTCGTCAAATTGAAGCTCGTATTTCTTTCCGTCGTGCAATCAAGATGGCTATTGGTTCAACGATGCGTATGGGAGCTGAAGGTATAAAAGTTAAAATATCAGGTCGTCTTAATGGTGCTGAAATGGCACGTACTGAGATGTACAAGGATGGACGTACTCCGTTACATACGTTCAGAGCTGATATTGATTATGCAGTTTCAGAAGCTCACACGACTTATGGTAGAATTGGCATCAAAGTTTGGATCTGTAAAGGTGAAGTTTTCGGAAAAAGAGATTTATCTCCAAATATCGGAATGGCAGCTGCAGGATCTAAAGGTGCTTCCTCACAAGCTCCAGGTCGTAAACCAGCACCTAAAAGAAAGAAAAAGTAATTGATTTAAAACATTAATTAAGATGTTACAACCAAAAAGAACCAAATTTAGAAGAGTACAAAAAGGACGTAATCGTGGTGAAGCACAAAGAGGTAGCACTATCGCTTTCGGATCTTTTGGACTTAAAACATTGGAACCAGCATGGATTACTTCAAGACAAATCGAAGCTTCTCGTATCGCTGTAACTCGTTACATGAAAAGAGAGGGTCAGGTTTGGATTAGAATTTTCCCTGATAAGCCTGTTACCTCTAAACCTGCGGAAGTTCGTATGGGTAAAGGTAAAGGTGCTCCTAGCCACTGGGTTGCTGTTGTTAAACCAGGTAGAATTTTGTTTGAAGCAGATGGAGTTCCTTACGAAATTGCTAAGGAAGCTTTACGTTTGGCAGCACAAAAATTGCCTGTTAAATGTAAATTCATCGTTCGTAACGATTATGTTGTACCAGGTAAATAAGAAATAAAATGAAGCAACAAGATATTTTGAAGTTATCAGACGCAGATTTAAGAAATCAAGTGTCTACTTTAGAAGATAAAATCGCAAGATTAAAATTATCTCACAAAGTAACTCCGATTGAAAATCCACTTCAGATTCGTTCAGTGAGAAAAACAATCGCTCGTTTGAAAACAGAATTGACAAAAAGAGCAACGCAAGCTTAAGGCTTGCTTAATTTGAAATTAGCTTAAAATGGAAAAGCGTAATTTAAGAAAAGAAAGAATTGGTGTTGTTACTAGTAGCAAAATGGAGAAATCTATTGTTGTTTCTGTAGAAAGAAAAGTAAAACATCCAAAGTATGGTAAATTCGTTAAAAATACTACTAAATTTGTAGCCCACGATGAGAATAATGACTGTAACGAAGGCGATACAGTTAAAATCATGGAGACGAGACCATTGTCTAAAAACAAGAATTGGAGATTAGTAGAAATAGTAGAAAGAGCTAAATAATCCTATAGAATGATACAACAGGAATCAAGACTTTCAGTAGCAGATAACTCCGGTGCAAAAGAGGTGTTATGTATCCGCGTTTTAGGCGGTACTAAACGACGTTATGCATCCGTTGGAGATAAAATCGTAGTTGCTGTAAAGAGCGCAACGCCCTCTGGTGCCGTTAAGAAAGGTCAGGTAGCCAAGGCAGTAATTGTAAGAACTAAAAAAGAAGTACGAAGAGCTGATGGCTCTTACATCCGTTTCGATGATAACGCTGTAGTTATCTTGAATCAGGCAGGTGAAATGAGAGGTACTCGTATTTTTGGACCAGTAGCACGTGAGCTTCGCGAGAACAATTTCATGAAAATTGTTTCTCTTGCTCCTGAAGTACTTTAAAATTTGTGGAAGTTATGTTAAAGAAATTACACATTAAAGTTGGAGACACTGTTAAGGTACTTAGTGGTGAATCTCGTGGACAAGAGGGTAAAATTCTTGTTATTGACAAGAAGAAAAACCGTGCAACTGTAGAAGGACTTAATGTTGTTAAGCGTCATGCTAAACCAAGTGCTTCTAATCCTCAGGGAGGAATTGTTGAAAAAGAGGCTGGAATTCATATTTCCAACCTAATGGTCGTTCATAATGGTACAGCTTCAAGAGTTGGACGTAAATTGGACGGAGCAGGTAAGTTAGTTCGTTATTCAAAAAAGTCAGGGGAGGAAATTAAGTAATGAGTTATACACCAAGACTAAAGGAAAAGTATGCACAGGAAATTATTCCTGCACTTACTGAAAAATTTGGGTACAAAACCATTATGCGTGTACCTAAGTTAAATAAAATTGTACTAAGCCAGGGAGTTGGAGATGCAGTTGCTGATAAAAAATTAGTTGATAATGCTGTTGCAGATTTAACTAAGATTGCTGGTCAGAAAGCAATAGCTACTATATCTAAAAAAGATATATCAAACTTTAAATTACGTAAAGGAATGCCTGTAGGTACTAAAGTTACTTTACGTGGCGAGAAAATGTATGATTTCTTAGATAGATTTATTTCTGTTGCTTTACCAAGAACTAGAGACTTTAGGGGAATAAATCCTAAAGGTTTTGATGGAAGAGGTAACTATAA
Source organism: Crocinitomicaceae bacterium (assembly GCA_046304235.1). Lineage (GTDB taxonomy): Bacteria > Bacteroidota > Bacteroidia > Flavobacteriales_D > Crocinitomicaceae > CANHVK01. The sequence goes on from JBKCEW010000144.1 coordinate 32,321, forward strand.
TTTAGGAATCAAAGAACATATCATTTTCCCTGAAATTGATATTGATAAAGTTAGTAGAATTATGGGTATGGATATTACGTTTGTAACTTCAGCTCAAAATGATGAAGAAGCAAAAGCACTATTAGATGCATTTGGTTTTCCATTTATCAAAAAGTAATCAAGATGGCTAAAGAATCAATGAAAGCGCGTGAGCGCAAAAGAGAAAGAATGGTAGCTAGAGATGCTAGTAAAAGAGCTGCTCTTACTGCTATTTTGAAATCTTCTAGTACTGAAGATACAGTTCAAGATGCAAAATGGGATGCTATGATGGCAATTCAAAAATTACCAGCAAATGGTTCTAAAGTACGTCTTCACAACCGTTGTGGTTTGACAGGTCGTCCTAGAGGATATATGAGACAATTTGGTATCTCAAGGGTTACTTTCCGTGAGATGGCTTTGGCTGGTAAAATCCCAGGTGTTAAAAAATCAAGTTGGTAAACCACACATAAGGAAAAAGATGAATACAGATCCAATTGCAGATTTCTTGACTCGAATTAGAAATGCGAGTAATGCTCGTTTAAAAATGGTAGAAATTCCAGGTTCTAATATTAAGAGAGCTATGACTCAAATTTTATTTGACCAAGGTTATATTTCAAATTATAAATTCGAGGAAGATGATAAACAAGGTGTAATTAAAATTGCACTTAAGTACAATCAGTCAACAAAAACTCCAGCTATAACTAAAATTGAACGTGCATCACGTCCAGGTTTACGTAAGTATAGTGGAGCCTCTGAAATGCCTAGAGTTTTAAACGGATTAGGTATTGCTATTGTTTCTACTTCTAATGGAGTAGTGACTGATAAAGAAGCTAGAAAAAACAACGTAGGGGGAGAAGTTCTTTGCTACGTGTATTAATTAAAACATAGTTATAAAATGTCAAGGATAGGTAAATCCCCGATTACAATCCCGAGTGGAGTAGAAGTAAAAGTTGACGGAAATATTATTTCTGTTAAAGGTTCTAAAGGTACTTTGACTCAAGAATTTGATTCTTCAATCACAGTATCTATTGAGGACAATGTTATAACTTTTAACCGCGAATCAGATGCGCCGCAACATAGAGCTAAACATGGTTTATACCGTGCTTTGGTTAATAACATGATTGTTGGTGTTTCGGAAGGGTACAAGAAGGAAATGGAAATTGTTGGTGTTGGTTATCGTGCTACAGCTACTGGTCAAACTTTAGAATTAGCATTAGGTTTTTCACATCAAATTATAATGGAACTTCCTTCTGAGATTAAGGTATCTGCAGAAACCCTAAAGGGTAAAGCACCTGTTGTAACGCTAGAGTCATACGACAAGCAGTTAGTAGGTCAAGTAGCAGCCAAAATTCGTTCCCTTCGTAAGCCTGAGCCATATAAAGGTAAAGGTATCCGATTTGTTGGTGAAGATATTAGAAGAAAGGCTGGTAAGTCTGCAGGTAAAAAATAATTAAATTATATCATGGCATTTAGTAAAATAAATAGAAGAGCTAAGATTAAAAGAAGAATCAGAAAAAAAGTTTCTGGTTCTGCTCAATTACCTCGTTTAACTGTATTCCGTAGTAACAAGCAAATTTATGCTCAGTTAATTGATGATTCTAACGGTGTTACTTTAGTTTCTGCTAGTTCTTACAAAAATGACGCTGCTCATTCTGGAAATAAAATTGAGCAAGCAGCAGTTGTTGGTAAATTAGTTGCTGAAAAAGCAGTTAAAGCAGGAATCGAAAAAGTTGTTTTCGATAGAAATGGATATTTATATCACGGAAGAGTAAAATCATTAGCTGACTCTGCAAGAGAAGGCGGACTTAAATTTTAAACGATGGCAACAAATAACGTAAATAGAGTTAAATCTACAGAAGCTGAATTAAAAGACAAGTTAGTAGCTGTTAACCGTGTTACTAAAGTAACAAAAGGTGGGCGTACTTTCAGTTTTTCAGCAATTGTAGTTGTTGGTGATGAGAACGGAATCGTTGGTCATGGATTAGGTAAGGCTAAAGAAGTAACAGAAGCAATTACTAAAGGTATCGATGATGCAAAGAAAAACTTGATCCGTGTTCCTATTTTAAAAGGAACAGTTCCTCATGCACAAAAAGGTAAATTCGGTGGTGCAGAGGTTCTACTTAAGCCAGCGACACCAGGTACTGGTGTAATTGCAGGTGGTGCAATGCGTGCTGTATTAGAAAGTGTTGGTGTTCATAATGTATTAGCAAAATCTCAAGGTTCTTCTAACCCTCATAATGTCATCAAGGCAACTATGGATGCTTTAGGAAACATGAGAGATGCTATTACTGTGGCAAGACAACGTGGTATTACTTTAGATAAAGTGTTTAACGGTTAAAATTTTATTATGGCGACAATTAAAATTAAGCAAGTAAGAAGTGCTATTAAACGTCCTGCTGTACAGAAAGCAACTGTTAAGGCTTTAGGACTTAAGAAAATAAACCAAGTTGTTGAGCATGAAGCTACACCTCAAATTCTTGGTATGGTTAAAAAAGTACAACATCTTATAGAGGTTGTTGAGTAGAATCTTTAAATCGAATTAAAATGAATTTACATAATTTAACTCCGGCAAAAGGTTCTGTAAAGAAGTCAAAAAGAATCGCTCGTGGTCAGGGTTCTGGTCATGGTGGGACTTCTACAAGAGGACATAAAGGAGCAAAATCTAGATCTGGTTACAGTAAGAAAATCGGATTTGAAGGTGGTCAAATGCCACTTCAAAGAAGAGTTCCAAAGTTCGGATTCAAGAATATCAATCGTGTAGAATATAAGGCTATTAATTTAGATGTTATTCAGTCTCTGATTGAGCGTAAGAACGTAACTGAAATTACTCCTGAGGTATTACGTAATTATGGTGTTATTTCACGAAATGATTTAGTAAAAGTACTAGGTAGAGGTGAATTAAAAACAAAAATTAATGTAACTGCTCATAAGTTTTCTGATTCTGCAAAAGCAGTAATTGAAGGACAGGGTGGTAATTGTTCAGAAATCTAATTAAATTTGCCTTTATTTTAATAATGAAGAAGTTTATACAGAACATTAAAAATATCTGGAAAGTTGAAGAATTGAGAAAGAGAATTTTATTAACTCTTTCTCTAATTCTTGTTTACAGAATAGGATCATTTGTAATTTTACCAGGTGTAAATTACGATGCTTTAGCTTTAGCTAATGAGAAAGGTGGGAGTAATGCATTAGAATCTTTATTGTCATTATTTTCTGGTGGTGGTTTTTCAAATGCCTCAATCATGGCATTAGGTATTATGCCATACATTAGTGCTTCTATCATTATGCAATTATTAGGTATGGCAGTTCCTGCTGTTCAGAGAATGCAAAATGAAGGTGAATCAGGTAGAAAAAGGATAAGTAACATAACTCGTATTCTCACTATTGTAATTTGTGCACTTCAAGCCCCGACTTATTTAACTTTATGGGTTGGAAATAAAGGTGCTTTACCTGTAGATGTAACTTCATTGTGGTGGGTACAATCTACATTGGTAATGATTGCTGGTTCTATGTTTGCAGTTTGGTTAGGAGAAAGAATTACTGACAAAGGTATTGGTAATGGAATTTCTTTACTTATTACTGTTGGAATAATGTCTCGTTTGCCTCAGGCTATATTTGCAGAAATTGGATTCAAAGAAGACAAAATATTATTAATTGTTTTAGAATTGATTGCCTTTATGTTTATCGTTTTAGGAACTATTTTAATAGTACAAGGTGTTCGTAAAATTCCAATTAATACTGCAAAGAGAGTTGTTGGATCTAGAAATATTGATTTACAGGGTGCTAGAAGTTATTTACCTATAAAGGTAAATGCTAGTGGTGTAATGCCAATCATTTTCGCTCAAGCAATTATGACTATTCCTGTAATGATATTATCTGGTTCAACGAGTAATGCTTCTGGAAACTTCATTCAACGTACATTAGGTGACCCATATGGTTTATCTTATAATGTTCTTTTAGCTGTATTAATAATTGTTTTTACATTCTTTTATACAGCAATTATGATTAATCCTCGCAAGATGGCGGAAGATATGAAAAGAAGCGGAGGTTTCATACCAGGTGTAAAGCCTGGAGAAGAAACTGAAGGTTATATTGATACACTTGTTTCAAGAATAACTTTGCCAGGTTCATTATTTTTAGCTATTATTGCAGTTTTACCATCTGTTGCTCATCAAGTTGGTATCACTTCAGGTTTTGAAATGTTTTTTGGTGGTACTTCATTGTTGATCATGGTAGGTGTTGTGTTAGACACATTACAACAAATAGAGACCTATTTGTTAAATAAACACATGGATGGATTAATGGATGGAACAAGAGTAAGAGGTAGACAATTATCTAACGAATTAACTCAATATTAAAAATGGCAAAGCAATCATCAATAGAACAAGATGGAACTATTATCGAGGCGTTGTCAAATGCAATGTTTAGAGTAGAGTTAGAAAATGGTCACGTAATAACAGCACATATATCTGGTAAGATGAGAATGTTTTACATTAAAATTCTTCCAGGTGATAGAGTAAAGGTTGAGATGTCACCTTATGATTTGACTAAGGGGCGTATCTCGTTTAGATATAAATAGATCAAGTCCTAAAAATTAAGAAAATGAAAGTAAGAGCTTCGGTTAAAAAACGTTCTGCTGATTGCAAGATCGTAAAGAGAAAAGGAAGAGTTTATGTGATTAACAAAAAGAATCCTAAACTTAAACAAAGACAAGGGTAATATATTATTAATATGGCACGTATAGCAGGTATCGATTTACCAAAAAGAAAAAGAGGTGTTATTGGTTTAACTTACATCTTTGGAGTTGGCCGCAGCACGGCGAAACAAATTCTAACAAAAAACAATATTGACGAGAATATCAAAGTTCAAGATTGGAATGATGATCAAATAGCTTTGATTCGTGAATCAATCGGTGAATTAAAAGTAGAGGGTCAATTACGTTCAGAAATCCAATTAAACATTAAACGTTTGATGGACATCGGTTGTAATAGAGGAATTCGTCATAGAGCTGGTTTACCATTAAGAGGTCAAAGAACTAAGAACAATTCTAGAACTAGAAAAGGTAGAAGAAAAACAGTTGCAAATAAGAAAAAAGCAACTAAATAATAAATAGTATGGCAAAAGCTGATAAAAAGAAGAAGAAAAACGTCAAAGTAGATGCAATGGGTGAAGCGCATATTCAAGCTACCTTCAACAATGTTATTATTTCTTTGACTAACAACGCTGGTCAAGTTATTTCTTGGTCATCGGCTGGAAAAATGGGCTTCAGAGGATCTAAAAAGAATACTCCTTATGCTGCACAAATGGCTGCAGAAGATTGTTCTAAAGAAGCTTATGACTTCGGATTACGTAAAGTTAAAGTATTCGTTAAAGGGCCTGGAGGAGGTCGTGAATCTGCAATTAGATCAATTCACAATTCAGGAATTGAGGTTGTAGAAATCGTAGATATCACTCCACTACCACACAACGGATGTAGACCTCCAAAACGTAGAAGAGTTTAGTTTATTAACCTTAAGGAGAGTATAGAGTATCGAAGGAAAGCCTTAATTCATACTCTCTCCTTTTTAATTTTATAGTATGGCAAGATATACAGGTCCTAAGTCAAAAATCGCTAGACGTTTTAATGAAGCTATTTTTGGTCCAGACAAAGCATTAGAAAAAAGACCTTATGGTCCAGGACAGCATGGTCCTTCCAAAAGAAGAGGTGGAAAAAAATCAGAGTATGCTGTTCAGTTAGCTGAAAAGCAAAAAGCTAAGTACACTTATGGGATTTTAGAGAGACAGTTTTCAAATTTATTTGAAAAAGCTTCTAGAATGAAAGGTATTACGGGTGAAAACTTATTACAGTTATGTGAATCTAGATTAGATAATACTGTATACAGATTAGGTATTTCTCCTTCTAGAAGAGGTGCTAGACAATTAGTTTCTCACAGACACATTACAGTTAATGGAGAGGTTGTAAATATCCCTTCGTTCACTTTAAAAGTTGGTGATGTTGTTGGTGTAAGAGAAAAATCTAAGTCATTAGAGGCTATTGGTTCTTCTTTATCTTCTACTTCTAAAAGATATGATTGGTTAGATTGGAATCCTGCGGATATGGCGGGTAAGTTTTTGGCTACTCCATCTAGAGATATGATCCCTGAAAATATCAAAGAACAATTAATCGTCGAATTGTATTCTAAATAATAATTAAAGAATTAACATGGCTATTTTAGATTTTCAAAAGCCTGACAAGGTAATTATGATTCAGTCGGATGAACGCAAAGGTCAGTTTGAGTTTCGTCCATTAGAGCCTGGATATGGTATTACTGTTGGTAATGCATTACGCCGAATTTTATTGTCTTCTTTAGAAGGATTCGCTATTTCTTCTATTAGAATTGAAGGTGTTGATCATGAATTTGCTACTATCAAAGGTGTTGTAGAAGATGTTACAGAAATTGTTTTGAATTTAAAGCAAGTAAACTTTAAACAACAAATTGACGGAACTGATAATGAGACTGTTGTTATTTCAGTTTCAGGACAAGATAAATTCACAGCAGGAGATATTGGTAAATTTACATCTGCTTTTCAGGTATTGAATCCTGATTTAGTTATTTGTAACATGGAAAGTTCAGTTAAATTGGAGATCGAACTTACGATTTCTAAAGGAAGAGGTTACGTTCCAGCTGAAGAAAATAAAATTTCTGGTGTTCCTTTTGGTACGATTTTTATTGATTCAATTTTCACTCCAATTGTAAATGTAAATTACAAGATAGAGAACTTCCGTGTTGAACAAAAGACGGATTATGAAAAGTTATTGATTGAAATTACAACCAATGGTTCTATTCATCCAAAAGATGCTCTTAAAGAAGCTGCTAAGATTTTAATTCACCATTTTATGTTATTTTCTGATGAGAAAATTACGTTAGATAGTGAGACTAAATCTGAAACTGAAGAATTCGATGAGACTTCTTTACATATGAGACAACTTTTAAAGACAAAGTTAGTTGATATGGATTTATCTGTACGTGCTCTTAATTGTTTGAAAGCTGCAGATGTTGAGACACTTGGTGATTTAGTATCTTTTAATAAGAGCGATTTATTGAAATTTAGAAATTTCGGTAAAAAATCTCTTACTGAGTTAGATGACTTAGTTGAGGGTAAAGGTCTTACTTTCGGTATGAATGTAGCCAAATATAAATTAGACAAAGACTAACATTTAATTGAGCGTATTACAATGAGACACGGTAATAAATTAAATCACTTGGGAAGAAAGTCTGCTCACAGAAAAGCGATGCTTTCCAATATGGCAAATTCTTTAATTGAACATAAAAGAATTACGACAACTATTGCTAAAGCTAAGGCTTTAAGAGTTTTTGTTGAGCCAATTATCACTAAATCAAAAACTGATTCTACTCATTCAAGAAGAACAGTATTTAGTTATTTGAAAAACAAAGAAGCTGTTTCTACATTATTTAGAGACGTAGCTCCGAAAGTTTCAACAAGAAACGGTGGTTACACTAGGATTATCAGAACTGGATTCAGATTAGGTGATAATGCTGAAATGTGTATGATTGAATTAGTTGATTTCAATGACTTATTATTAGCTGCTGCAACTCCTAAAAAGACTACTCGTCGTTCTAGAAAAGCTGCTCCTAAATCTGAAACTACTGAAACTACAGTTGAAGATACAGCAACTGATGTAACTGAAAATCCAGATACACCGGAAGCTTCTACTGAAGAGTCTGCCTCAGAGGAATAATTTTAAAAAAAAAGAATTTTTAAGGGCGATAGTTTACTATTGCCCTTTTTTATGGAATATTGTTTAAATATTATTTTAATTTTTAAAAACTATTAAATTTCTGATAGACACTTTTTTTTAATTTTGTGTAAAATTTCTATATGGAAGATAAAAAACCAGCAGTTCTTTTGTTAGAAGATGGGACTGTTTTTTCTGGGTACTCAGTTGGTAAAGTTGGAGTTACTACTGGTGAGATTGCTTTTAATACTGGTATGACAGGATATCAAGAGGTATTTACTGATCCTTCATATTTAGGACAGATATTAATAATGAATACAGCACATATTGGTAATTATGGTGTTCATTCCCAAGAAAATGAATCAGATGATATTAAAATTGCTGGATTAGTCACTAAAAAATATTCTGAGGTTTTTTCAAGAGCTTCAGCTTCTGGTTCATTAGATGATATGATGAAAAATAGTTCTTGTGTTGGTATTTCTGATATTGATACTCGTGCATTGGTTCGTCACATTAGAAGTAAAGGCGCGATGAACGCAATTATTTCTTCGGAGAATTTAGATGTTGATTTTTTAAAATCTGAATTAGCTAAAGTTCCTTCTATGGCTGGTTTAGAATTGTCATCTCGAGTTTCTACTAAAGAAATATATGATGTTCAACCAGAACATGCAACCTTCAAAGTTGCTTTATTAGATTTAGGTGTTAAAAGAAATATCACACGATGCCTTGTAGATCGTGGTTGTCATGTAAGGGTATTTCCGATGAATACTACAGTGGAAGATATGAATGCATTTAATCCTGATGGTTTTATGTTGTCTAATGGCCCTGGTGATCCTGCGGCTATGTCTGATACTATTTCTCTTGTTAAAGATATTGTAGCTCAAAATAAACCGATTTTTGGTATTTGTTTAGGTCATCAAGTGTTAGCATTGAGTCAAGGTTTGACTACAGAAAAAATGTTTAATGGACATAGAGGTATTAATCATCCGATTAAAAATTTGAAAACAGGAAAAGGTGAAATCACTTCTCAAAATCATGGTTTTGTAGTTTCCAAAGATAGTGTTAGCAAAAACCCTTCGATTGAAGTAACACACGTTCATTTAAATGATGATACAATTGCTGGAATTGAAATAAAAGGAAAGCCTGTATTTTCTGTACAATATCACCCGGAGGCATCAGCTGGTCCGCATGATTCTAGATATCTATTTGATCAGTTTATTGATAATATGAATAAATTTAAAAATTAATATGAGTTTAATAACTAAAGTAGTCGGAAGACAAATCTTGGATTCGAGAGGTAATCCTACTGTAGAAGTTGATGTATATACATCTAATGGCGTACTTGGAAGAGCTGCTGTTCCATCAGGAGCTTCTACAGGTGTTCATGAGGCGGTTGAATTACGTGACGGAGATAAAAATATATACTTAGGTAAAGGAGTTTTGAAGGCGGTTAATAATGTTAATACAGTTATTAATGATGCTTTAGTTGGAAAACATGTTTATGATCAAAAAGGAATTGATCAAGTGTTATTAAACTTAGATGGTACTGAAAATAAATCAAATTTAGGTGCAAATGCTATTTTAGGAACTTCATTAGCAGTTGCTAGAGCTGCAGCTGATGAAGCTGGAATGTCTTTGTATCAATATATTGGTGGAGTTGGAGCAGTAACAATGCCTGTTCCAATGATGAATATTTTGAATGGTGGTTCTCATGCAGATAACTTAATTGATATTCAAGAGTTTATGGTGATGCCATTTGGTGCATCTTCTTTTTCTGAAGGTTTAAGAATGGGAACGGAAATTTTCCACCATTTAAAAAGTGTATTGAAAGAAAAAGGAATGTCAACAAACGTTGGTGATGAGGGAGGTTTTGCACCAAACTTAGGGTCTAACGAAGAGGCTATTCAAGTAGTAATGGAAGCAATTAAAAAGGCTGGATATACTCCTGGTGAGGATGTTTGGATTGCTTTAGATGCTGCTTCTTCTGAGTTCTATAAAAATGGGAAATACGTTTTTGAGTCTACAGGGGAAGAGCGTACTTCAGAAGAAATGGTTGCTTTTTGGGAAGAGTGGTGTGCTAAATATCCGATTATTTCTATTGAAGATGGTTTAGCTGAGGATGATTGGGCTGGTTGGAAATTAGCAACTGAGAAATTAGGTGATAAAGTACAATTGGTTGGTGATGATTTATTTGTTACTAATTCAAAAAGATTGGCAAGAGGTATTGCTGAAAGTACAGCTAATTCTATTTTAGTAAAAGTTAATCAAATTGGTTCATTGACTGAAACGATTGAGGCGGTTCAATTAGCTACTAAAAATGGTTACACATCAGTTATGTCGCATAGAAGTGGTGAGACTGAAGATAACACCATTGCTGATTTAGCAGTAGCTTTAAACTGTGGACAAATTAAAACGGGTTCTGCTTCAAGAAGTGATCGTATGTCAAAATATAATCAGTTATTAAGAATTGAAGAAGAATTAGGTTCTACAGCTGTTTATTTAGGTAAAAACTTTAAGTTTATTAAATAATTAGGCTTTAATAATATCATAAAGGCTACTTCAATTGAGGTAGCCTTTTTGTTTGAATTAATTAATTCAAATTATTTTTAATTGCTGAACAAGAAACGCACAAAAACGTTTTATCTTTATACAAGAATATAATATCATATGACAATCCAAGAATTTCAACAAGATATCCTACAAGGTATTCCAAGTGAATTGCCTACAAAGTCGGAATATGATTTTTCGATCAATCACGCACCGAAAAGAAAGCAAATTTTAACAAAGGCTGAAACTCGTTTGGCTTTGGAAAATGCATTGCGTTATTTTCCTAAGCAATTTCATTCGGAGTTAGCACCAGAATTCTTACAAGAACTGAATGATTTCGGTCGTATTTATATGTACCGTTTCAGACCAGATTATAAAATGTATGCTCGTCCGATTGAAGAATATCCAGGAAAATCTACTCAAGCGAAGGCTATTATGTTGATGATTCAAAATAATTTGGATTATGCAGTGGCACAACATCCACATGAGTTAATTACCTATGGTGGAAATGGTGCTGTATTCCAAAACTGGATACAATATCGATTGACGATGAAATATTTGGCTGAAATGACAGATGAACAAACGTTGGTTATGTATTCTGGTCATCCAATGGGATTGTATCCATCGCATAAAGATGCACCAAGAGTAGTTGTTACGAATGGAATGGTTATACCTAATTATTCTAAACCGGACGATTGGGAGAGAATGAATGCGTTAGGTGTTTCACAATATGGTCAAATGACTGCGGGTTCGTATATGTATATTGGACCACAAGGTATTGTACACGGTACAACAATTACTGTTTTAAACGGATTTAGAAAAATTAAAAAATCACCTGCTGGTTCGTTGTTTGTTACTTCAGGATTAGGTGGAATGTCAGGTGCGCAGCCAAAAGCAGGTAACATTGCAGGCTGTGTAACGGTTTGTGCTGAAGTGAATCCAAAAATCACAAAAATCAGACACGAACAAGGTTGGATCAATGAGGTTATATCTGATTTAGATGCTTTAGTGAATAGAGTTCGTGAAGCACAATTAAATAAAGAAGTGGTTTCCATTGCTTATTTAGGAAACATCGTCGAGGTATGGGAGAAATTTGATTCAGAAGGAATACATATTGATTTAGGTTCAGATCAAACTTCGTTGCATAACCCATGGGCTGGAGGATATTACCCAGTTGGATTAACATTTGAAGGATCAAATTCATTGATGTCCGAAAATCCGGAATTATTTAGACAAAAGGTAAAAGAAACATTAATTAGACACGCTGCTGCTGTAAATAAACATACTGCAAAAGGCACTTATTTCTTCGATTATGGAAATGCCTTTTTATTAGAGGCTTCTAGAGCAGGTGCAGATATTATGGCCGAGAATGGGATTGATTTTAAATATCCTTCGTATGTACAAGATATCATGGGACCTATGTGTTTTGATTACGGATTTGGACCTTTTAGATGGGTATGTGCGTCTGGTAAACCAGAAGATTTAGCAAAAACGGATGAGATTGCTTGTCACGTATTGGAAGAGTTGATGAAATCGAGTCCTGCTGAAATTCAACAACAAATGGCTGATAATATTCAATGGATTAAAGGAGCTCAAGAAAACAAATTAGTAGTAGGTTCTCAAGCACGTATTTTATACGCAGATGCTGAAGGACGAATGAAAATTGCAGAAGCATTTAACAAAGCGATAGCTGCTGGTCAAATTGGTCATGTTGTTTTAGGTCGAGATCATCACGATGTTTCAGGAACAGATTCTCCGTATAGAGAAACATCTAATATTTATGATGGTTCTCGTTTTACAGCAGATATGGCAATTCATAACGTGATAGGAGATAGTTTCCGTGGAGCAACCTGGGTTTCAATTCACAATGGTGGCGGAGTAGGATGGGGCGAAGTAATTAACGGTGGATTTGGAATGTTATTGGATGGATCAGAAGATGCTGATCGACGTTTAAAATCAATGTTGCATTGGGATGTGAACAACGGAATTTCAAGAAGAAGTTGGGCGAGAAATGAAGGAGCTATTTTTGCTATTAAACGAGCAATGGAGCAGGAGCCAAAATTGAAGGTTACGATTCCAGAGTTGGTTGAAGCAGATGTATTGGATAGTTTGTTTATAGAAGATAAAATATAAAAAAACTAAATTAAATTATTAAGGGCTGAATTTCAGCCCTTTTTTTATGTCTTCCTTTTTTTCTTTTTTGCAGCTGGGAATAAAATATTATTCAAAATCAGTCGATAACCCGGAGAGTTTGGATGTAGATTTAAATCTGTTGGTGGGTCTTGTACCATGTGTTGATAATCTTCAGGGTCGTGACCACCAAAGAAAGTCCAAGTACCTTGTCCCAATTCACCATGTACATACTTAGCTGTTCCCAGTGCTTTGTTTTCACCTAAAATGAGCACGTTAGATTTGATAAATTCTTTTTTAAAGTCAGTCGTTTGCCCCATGAAATCGTCGACAATGTCAGTATGACATTGCGTTAACATCGTAGGAATTACATCCCATTTTGCTGAAAATTCAAATAGTGAAAATTTATCAATACTTTGAGAACGGTGTAAATTTGTTCCGTCTATGTCTGAATATTCGTACACCATTGGATTTCTTTCCAAGTGGAAATTTTGAAAAGCAAAGGTGTTATTATAATCGAGTTTTTGTTGGCAGTTTGGGTCGGCAGGATCATCATCAAACATCGATTCACAAATATCTGTCCCGTGTGCAGCTAAAGCAATGTCAAAACTATCTGTACCACTACACATGGTAAATAGGAATCCTCCACCGAGAACGAAATTCTTCAAGTTAGTTGCTACAGCTAATTTTAAGTGCGAGACTTTATTAAACCCAAGCATTTTAGCATCTTTTTCAGCGTCTTCTACTTGTTGTTGATACCAAGAAGCGTTTCTGTAATTCGCATAAAACTTTCCATATTGACCTGTAAAATCTTCGTGATGTAGGTGTAACCAATCGTATTTTGGGAGCACTCCCATTACAATTGCAGAATCATAAATTTTATCATAGGGAATTTCAGCATATTCTAATACCAAAGTTACAGCATCATCCCAAGGTTGTTTTCCGTGAGGTGTATACACAGCGATTTTAGGTGCTTTTTCTAATTGTATAATTTCTTGATTAACATCTGGATTGGAAATTTGATTTCGAATGGCATTTGTTTGACCGTCAGTTATTACTTCATATTTAATGCCACGAATGATTAATTCTTCTTCAATTTTTACATTATGTGGACACATAAATGAACCTCCACGATAGTTTAATAACCATTCGATTGTAAGTTTATTATCTAATAACCAATAAGCGATTCCGTATGCTTTAAGGTGATTTGTTTGACTTTGATCCATCGGAATTAATACCGAAGATGCTTTTGCAATCGAAATACAAAAAATACAGAATATGATTAGAAAATGCTTTGTCATTTTTAGAAAGGTGTATCATCACCGTTATAGGATAAATTAAATGAGTCATCATCAATCTCATCCATTTTACTTTTAACCACATAACTTGCATTTGAAGGAGTGTCAAAAGCTGTATTTACAGACATTGTATTATTTCCCATTGGTTGGAAGTCATCACCAAAAGTATCAAAGTTTTCGAAACGAGCATATTCACCAACGAATCTCATACGAACAGAATCTGTAGCACCATTTCTGTGTTTTGCTACGATGATTTCACCAACTCCTAAATTTGATTCACCATCTTCGTTTTGAGTTAACCCATAATATTCGGGTCTATATAAAAATGATACGATATCAGCATCTTGTTCAATAGCGCCTGATTCACGTAAATCTGAAAGAATAGGTCTTTTGTCACCTCCGCGTGTTTCTACTGAACGACTCAACTGAGAAAGTGCGATTACAGGAACATTTAATTCTTTTGCTATTTCTTTGATTGAACGTGAAATAGTAGAAATTTCTTGTTCACGGTTTCCTGATCCTTTTGTTCCTCCAGCAGTCATTAATTGAAGGTAATCAATGATAACTAATTGTATATCATATTGACTTTTCAAACGACGACATTTAGCACGTAAATCAAATACACTGATACCTGGAGTATCGTCTATAAAAATAGGAGCAGTTGCTAATTTTGAAATACGAGAATGAAGTTGTTGAAATTCATGTTCCGCTAAATCTCCTTTACGAAGTTTTTCAGCACTGATTCTAGATTCACTTGCTATTAAACGTTTTACTAGCTGTACAGAGGACATCTCCAAAGAGAAAATAGCTACCCCCATATTATAATCAACAGCAGTATTTCTTGCCATAGACAATACGAAAGCGGTTTTTCCCATTGCAGGACGAGCTGCAATTACAATCATATCAGAACGTTGCCATCCAGAAGTTAATTTATCTAAATCCCTAAATCCAGTTGGTACACCTGAGATACCGTCAGAATTTTTAGAAGCGATCTCAATCTCTTTAATAGCATCTCTTATTACGTTTTGCATTACATCAACATTTTTTTTCATGTTGTTTTCTGCAATCTTAAATAAATCGCCTTCTGCTTTATTTAGTAAATCAAAAACATCAGTTGTTTCATCATAGGCGTCACGAAGTACTTCCGAACACATTCGTATAATTTCACGTTGAATGTATTTTTGAGAAATAATACGCGCATGAAATTCCGAGTGAGCGGATGAAGCAATTCGAGTAGTTAATTGTGCAATGTAAGTAGCGCCACCAGCTAATTCTAATTCACCTTCTTTACGAAGTTGGTTTGTTACCGTTAATAAATCAATAGGGCTCGTATTTGCAAAGAGTTCGCGGATAGCTTTGTAAATGTAGAAATGTTTAGGATCGTAAAAACTATTTGGTGTAAGAATATCTATAGTATCATTGATTGCATTTTTATCAAGCATCATTGCTCCAAGCACCGCTTGCTCAAGATCAACCGCTTGTGGAGGTAATTTCCCGATTTCTGGAGAAATCATACCTAAGTTTTGTTTATTACGCGCGACTGTTTTTTTTATTCTATCCGAATTGTTTTCCATAATACAAATTTACGCAATGCGACCCCAAGACCCTAAAAAAAGAGTGTGTTTCATTCGTGAAAATTTTAACAATATATTTGTCAATTAAAAATGAAAACTTTTTTTGGGTTACCCGTAATTGTAGTTTTAACTAAAATTCTACGCATTTTTCAAAAAAAAGATACACATGATTTTACGAAGAGAAATAAAAGTTACTGATGATGGTTCAAAAACGCTATTTATTCCAGACTGGAATGAAAATTACCATTCTACTCATGGTGCTGTTCAAGAAGCGAAACATGTATTTTTGGAATATGGGTTAGGAGCAATTGAAAATAAAGAGGAAATAAATGTGTTTGAAGTTGGTTTTGGTACGGGCTTGAATGCTATACTAACATATCAATATGCTATTGAAAATCAGTTGAAAATAAATTACGATAGTATAGAAGCATATCCAATAACGAAGGAAGAAATGGAATTGTTAGATTATGATTCTTTATTTGAAAATAAAGATATAAAGGAAGTGTATCAAAAAATGTATGATGTGTCTTGGGATGAATCTGTTATGATTTCAGAGGGGTTTCATTTGAAAAAGATTCATAATAAATTAGAACATCATATATTACCATCAGATCATTTTGATATTATTTTCTTTGATGCTTTTGGCCCAAGAGTTCAAGAGGGAATGTGGTCTAAAGTTCATTTTGAAAATTTATATAATTCATTAAAAAAAGGAGGTTTTTTTGTTACCTACTGTGCAAAAGGACAAGTGAAACGAGATTTAAAGTCTGTTGGTTTTGAAGTCGAAACCTTGCCTGGACCTCCAGGAAAAAGAGAAATGACGAGAGGGAGAAAGTTATAAATTATGTTTGATGATTTATAAATATAATAATAGATTAAATTTATGTTTTTCGTAAACATAAATTTTCTAATTGTTTGTTTAATTTGTATTTAAAGTTTAGTTTTACGCAAACAAAAAATAATTATCATGAAAAAATTAATTTATGCTGCATTTATTTTATTGGCGGTAGCTTTTACTTCTTGTTCTAAAGAAGCAAGAATAAACAGAAAACTTGATGGAGAATGGAAAGTAACTAGTATTGCGGGACAACCAATTCCTACAGACCAAACACTTTATTTTACTTTTGAAAAAGATGGTAAAAAAGGTAAAGGTTCTTATTCAACTTTATCTACAGAAGGTTCTTATAATGTTAATTTCGATTACACACTTTCAGGTGACAAATTAACTTTAACTCCAACATCTGGTGAAATTACTCAAACTGAAATTCTGACGATAACTAAATATGAATCAAAAAGAATTGAATTTATTGCTGGAACACTTTCTCAGACATATGTTTTAGAACCTAAGTAATTAATTCATTAATTTATTCGAAGGCTGTCTAATTAGACAGCTTTTTTTTTGATTAAATGATAGATTTAAATAAACTTTTTTGCTAACTTAATTATAAATTAACCAAAATTTTGATTAAAATGTTAGTAAAAACGTATAGTTCGGCCGTATTTGGATTAGAGGCAACAACCATCACTATTGAAGTGAATGTTTGCAATGGAGTAAATTTTATTTTAGTAGGATTACCTGATAGTGCAGTAAAGGAAAGTCAGCAACGTATAAAAGCGGCTGTCAAGAATATAGGACTCAAATTTCCAGGGAAGGAAATTACTGTAAATATGGCTCCTGCTGATATACGTAAAGAAGGTTCTACTTTTGATTTACCTATCGCCATTGGCATTTTAGCAGCGAGTGAACAAGTGCAGTTTGATCAACTTGATCAATATTTAATGGTCGGAGAACTTTCGTTAGACGGTCATATTCAACCGATGAAAGGGATTTTACCAATAGCATTACAAGCAAAAAAGGAAGGATATAAAGGTATTATACTACCTAAAGAGAATGCGGAAGAAGCTGCAATTGTTGGAGGGATTTCCATTTATGGGGTAGAGACCTTACACGAAGTGGTTCATTTTTTAAATCGAAAAATTGAATTGCAACCAACCATATTTGATATAGAATCCGAGTTTGAGCGAAAATTGGAAGAGTTTTCAGTTGATTTCAGAGACGTTAAAGGACAACAAGTGATTAAAAGAGCCTTTGAAATAGCGGCAAGTGGCGGACATAATGTAATTCTTATCGGGCCACCTGGAGCAGGTAAGTCTATGTTAGCAAAACGATTACCAACTATACTGCCTCCGATGTCAATGGAAGAAGCGTTAGAAACTACCAAAATACATAGTGTTGCCGGTAAAATGGGAAAAAAGATTGGTTTGGTTACGGAAAGACCGTTCAGAAAGCCTCATCATACGATATCTGATGTTGCACTAGTAGGTGGAGGAGGTTATCCACAACCAGGAGAAATTTCTTTAGCACATAACGGTGTCCTTTTTTTAGATGAGTTACCAGAGTATAAAAGGACAGTATTAGAAGTTATGCGTCAACCATTGGAAGACAGAAATGTAACTATTTCTAGAGCAAAATTTACAGTTGATTATCCAGCTGGTTTTATGTTGATTGCAGCAATGAATCCATGTCCGTGTGGGTACTATAATCATCCAGATAAAGCATGTGTTTGCGGACCAGGTGTTGTTCAAAAATATTTAAATCGCATTTCTGGTCCATTATTGGATCGTATTGATTTACATGTTGAAGTTATCCCTATTTCTTATGATGAATTAACGTATGATAAACCAACAGAAGGAAGTAAAGATATACGCGATCGTGTAATACAAGCAAGATTATTTCAGAAAAAGCGTTTTGAAACCGATAAGGGGGTTTATTGTAATGCACAAATGTCATCTAAAAATATAGAGCAATTTTGTCAGTTAGATGAGACTTCAAGACATGTACTCAAGTTAGCTATGGATCGTTTGGGTTTATCAGCTCGAGCTTACGATCGCATTTTAAAAGTAGCGAGAACGATTGCTGATTTAGAGAAAAGTAATAATATTTCAGTTCAGCATATCTCTGAGGCTATTCAGTTTAGAAGTTTAGATCGTATGGGATGGGCAGGATAATAGTAACTTTTGTATGTTCTTTTCGTAACTCAAATTTTAAAACCTTGATATGAAAATTTTGTTTCTAATATTAATTTTTCCTTTTTGTTATTTTTCACAAATAAAAAATGATAATACTAAAATTGGTATCAAGCCAGCTCAGTCAATTTCATCAGATTTAATAAATATTAAAATTGGTAATCAAACATGGATGTCAAAAAACTTAGATGTTACTCATTTTAGGAACGGAGATTCAATAAAACAAGTAAAAACTGACAAAGAATGGGCTGAATGCGCAAAAAAACAAATACCTGCATGGTGTTACTATAATAATGACCCCATTTCTGGTAAAAGAAATGGGATATTATATAATTGGTTTGCAGTTAATGATCCTAGAGGACTTGCTCCAAAAGGGTATAAGATTCCCAATGAGGATGATTGGAACAAATTAATCAATTTTTTAGGAGGAGAAAGTGTTGCTGCTCCTAAAATGCGATATGGAAAACTTTGGGGAGATTCATTATTGGTATTGACATCAAAAGGAAATTTTGGAGCAACACCTACAGGTTGGAGAAAATATACTGATGAAAAGATTCAATTTATGAATAATGGGGTTTATTGGTGGTCTGCAAGCTCGCAAACTCCTAAAATTGCTTGGACTAGGTATTTGGTTATTCAATCCAAAGAAGTTCGAAGTTATTGCTACGATAAAGGAAGCGGATTGTCAGTTAGATGTTTAAAAGCTGAGCGTTAGGAAAAGCAATCCTTAAAATCAAGTCTTTATTCATCTTTTCAATTGGGTGCTGGGTTAATTCCTTTTTGACACTATCAATGATAAGAAGTTCATCAACTTTTAGCAAGGAAATATCTATATCATGGCTGCTATGAATGATGCAACAATTTCTTTGCTTAGCAATATCAGCTAAAATTTGAGTGATTTTGATTTTATTTTCATAATCCAAAAAGGCGATAGGCTCGTCTAAAATAATTAATTCTGTGTCTTGACATATAGCTTTAGCTATACTAGCAATTTGTCTTTCTCCATCACTAATTTCAGTCGTAAATTTATGAACTAGTGTGTTTATATTTAGTTTATTACATATGTTTTTGATGAAATTATGATCTTCGGCTTTTAATTTTCCAAAAATATTGGTGTAGGGAGCTCTTCCTAGAGCAATGTAGTCGTAGGTAGAAAGGTATTCAATCCCATCAAATTTTGAGGAAACAAAGGCGATGCGTTGCTCTTTTCGAGAATTCATCTTCCAATTAATTTCACCTTTAAATGGAGAGATTATTTCGCCAAGAGTTCTTAAAAATGTTGATTTACCACTTCCATTTTTACCAATTAAAGAATATAATTTACCTTTTTCCAAAATGACTTTATCAATTGAAAATAAATTAGAATTAATTCCTATTTCTACTGTATTTATTTCAATCATGCCATTTTTTTCTGATAATAATCCAAATTATAATTGGTGCTCCAAAAAGCGAAGTTATACTATTTAATGGAATAGAAATCACATCCTCAAGGGAATATGTTAGTAAGTCACAAATTAATAAAAATAAACTTCCGACAACTAACGTTCCTAATATTAGTGTTTTATGATTGGTTGTTTTAAAAATGAGTTTTACAAGATTAGGTACTGCAAGTCCAACAAATGAAATGGGACCACAAAATGCGGTAACTAAACCTGTGAATATTGAAGTAATAAGTATTAGTATCCATCGAATTTTTTTTGGTTGTAGACCTAAAAATTCTGCTTGATTTTCTCCAATTATTAACAAATTAAGTGGTTTAATTAAAAAAAACAATGCAATAAATCCAATAAAAAAGAAAAATAGAATCATTGGGATTTGGTCTAACTGAACTTGTTGTACTGAACCGAAATTCCAAATTGTAAAAGAGCGTAGGGCATCAAGTGTCGACTCTGCCTGAATCAATTGAACTATGGATGAGGTAAAAGCAGAAAGCATTACACCTACAATTAATAAGGACGTGGTTGATTTCACTTTTAAACTAAAACCTAAAATGATGAAAGAAAATAAGATTGCACCTAAAATAGCAGCTGAGATAATGGAGAAATTGGAAGAAAACATTCCCGGGGTCATCAATGTAATTGCTACAAATAAATTGGAACCTGATGATATTCCTAATATCGAGGGTCCTGCAAGGGGATTACTGAAATAGGTCTGCATTAAAAGTCCAGAAATAGAAAGTGCACTTCCTGCAACTAGAACCATGATCGTTCTTGGTAAATGCAGTTCTTTTAAGATAATTCCATCTGTTGAGTTAGTATTAAATTCATTTAATTTATTGAAAATAAATAAATTAAATCCTCCATTTAAATCTAAGATGGTTAAAATTACAAGTACTATAATTAACAATGAGATTAATATAGGGTATTCTTTTCTCATGGTTTAATTTAACTTTTTATAGAAATATAATTTACGTTTTAATTTCAACTCAGGATGACTTATTTGAATTAAATCCATCAGAAGAGAATCAGGTTCAATGGCACTTTTTTCCCAGTATAAATTAGGATTGTGAGAATAGCAATAGGTGTTTTGTTTTAATGCATCAAAGAGACGATATTTTTCATTTTGAGCAACTAGCGACTTAATCGATTTACTATTAGGATTTAACCAGTAATTTGCGTTTTTGTAGTTTTTCAAACAATATTCAAAAGACTTACTTACGCTTCCAGTTCCTTTACTGTTTTGTGCAACATAATTGATTCTCGCATCTTTAAAAAGTTTAACCATATAGCTATCTCCAGCCGGTAGATACCAGAAATCACCGATTAAACTTCCTGAAAATAAAAGTTTAGATAATTTGATATTTTTATATTGTTGTTTAATTGATTGATATCTTTTTTTTAGATTTTCGAAGTACAAGTTTGCTTCTTTTTCTTTGTTAGTTAGTAAACCAAAAAGTTTTATCCACTCTGCTTTTCCAAGAGGGTGTGTTTCTTTCCAATCATAAATTGGTAAACATAAAATATTCAGTTTTTTGAGTTTTTTCTCATTTGGAAATTCATGTCCAAAGCCAGAGAAGAGAATTAATTCCGATTTTGTGTTTATTATTTTTTTTGTGGATGTGGTTTCTGCAGAACCTAACTCTTTAATTGATTCGTTGTTTATTTTTTTGATAATTTCTTTATTGAAAATCAGATTTTTATTATCCACTCCCTTAATTCTATGAAGTTCGTTTAATTTATCTAAGAGTCCAATGAATGTACTTGAAAAACTAATTAAGGAGTTTGAGTGGAACTTAATATCGTTATACCAAATCGCATTAGGTTCATTTCTGTCAATGTAAAGAATTTTGTCAATTGTATTATTATCAGGATGAATGATATAAATAATTGTTTTATTGTTTTTCTTTACTATAGTGAAATGTTTTGCAAACTCAATATTTTGATTGTTAGATATCTTATAATTAGCTCTATTAGAGTTACACCCAAAAAGAATAAAAACAAAAAATAGTATGCAACCAATCAGCTTCATTTATCAAAGATATAAATTCTACTTGAAGTCTTTTTAATTGGATTAATTGATTTACTTTTGTTTAAAACGTAACTATGAAATTTGACGATTATTCAATTTCAGATTCAATAAAAAAACAAATTCAACTTCTTGGATACAAAAAGCCTACAGATATTCAATTTAAAGCGATTGATCCAATATTGAAAGGAGAAGATGTATTAGCCATTGCGCAAACTGGAACAGGTAAGACAGCCGCTTTTGCAATACCGATTGTAGAGCTATTAAATACAAAATTTAAAAGAGCAAAGAAGAAAAGCGGTGTTGTTTGTCTTGTTTTAGAACCAACTAGAGAGTTAGCACTCCAGACGACTCAAGTCATACAAAAAATTGCAAAAGGAAGCAATGTTGTTACAGCCTCAGTATTTGGTGGGGTTGAACAAGATTCGCAAATAAAAAAATTAAATGATGGTGTGGATGTATTAGTAGCTACACCTGGACGAATGTTTGATTTAATTTCTCAAGGACACTTAGATGTAAAGCATATTAAAATTTTATGTATTGACGAAGCGGATTTGATGCTAGATCTTGGTTTTATAAAGGATTTAAATGATTTGATGCGACACATTCCTCAAAAAAGACAAACACTATTTTTTTCAGCCACAATCACTAAAAAGATAAAAGATTTAGCCTATACTATTGTTAGAAATGCGATAAGAATTCAAATTTCACCCAAAAACCCAGTGGCTAAAAATATCATTCATGCTGTGGTTCATGTAGAAATGGATGATAAACGTTTCTTTTTAGAGAATATCTTAAAGGAATATGACGAAAATAAATTCGTTGTTTTTGTTCGCACCAAAGTTCGAGCTGAACGTGTAGTAGCTGCCATGGAAAGAGTTAATATCAAAAGTGAATTTTTGCACGGTGGAATTGATCAAAAAGATCGTTTTGCTATCTTGGATCGCTTTAGAAAAGGGGAGGGTAAGGTGTTGATTACTACAGATGTAGCAGCTAGAGGTATTGATATTCCAGATGTTGATTATGTTATTAATTATGACATTCCAGATGTTCCGGAAAATTACGTTCATAGAGTAGGTCGTACGGGAAGAGGTATAAGAAAAGGACAAGCTCTTGCTTTTTGTAGTTCAGAAGAAAAAAAATATTTAGAAGCAATTGAAGTCTATACTGGTGAGGAGATTGCTCATTATGAATTAGATGAGGGTGAGTATTTTGATATCTTAAAGGATACTGAAGATGGTACCTATAATTGGCAAAAACTAATTAATGAAGCTAATAAAGACGAAGGAAAAGAAGAAGAGTGGTAATTTAATTATTGATAATATGAGAAAAATAATTTTCTTTTTAATGTTTCTTTTGAATGGATTTAGTTTCTCTCAAAAGATAAGATGTGGTACAGACGCCGTTAACTTATATAGGCTACAACAAAATCCAGCTTTGATTCAAATCAGACATGAACAAGAATTAGAGTTACAAAAATCAATTTTAAGCTCAAGTAGAAAGCGAATAAATTTGACGATTCCTGTTGTTGTGCATGTCATATACAATACAGATTTAGAAAATGTTTCAAATGAACAAGTTCAATCACAAATAGATGCATTAAATCGAGATTTTAATAATTTGAATACGGATAGTTTAAAGTCTGATCATGCATTTTACCCCTTTGTTGGAAATATTGGAATCAAGTTTGAGTTAGCCACTAAAGACCCGTCTGGTAAACTTACAACAGGAATTACTAGAACAAAAACATCCAAGTTAAGTTGGGGAGATTCGGAACTTAATAATGATGCTATGAAGTTTTCAAATTCTGGTGGAATTGAAAATTGGGATCCAAAAAAGTATTTAAATATTTATACAGTTCGATTTGCTGATGAGGTAGGTTTACTTGGATATGCTTATTTCCCAGAGTATTTAGCTTACTATCCTGAGACAGATGGAGTGGTCATTGATTTTAGATGTTTTGGAACTAAAGGTACTTCGGGTATCGAAGGATTAAATGCGTATAATTTGGGTAGAACGGTTACCCATGAAGTTGGACATTGGTTAGGTTTGTTTCATGTTTGGGGAGATAAAGTTTTTGAAACTGATAAGGTGTGTGGTGACGACAAAGTAGCAGATACCCCGCCTGCTGAAGGAGATAATTCAGGAAATCCAGTATTTCCATTTCGACCGAACAATAAATGTGGTTCGGATAAAAATGGAGAAATGTTTATGAATTATATGGATTATGTACATGATAAATCTATGGTAATGTTTTCTAAAGGACAAGTTACTCGTATGACAAGTGCCATAAATACTTTTAGAAAGGATCTATTAAAATATTCACCGTCAACTATTAAAGTTAGTAGTGTTGTCATAAATTCGCCAAATAATGATACAGTTTTTAATAAATTGGTTGGTACTGTTCAGTTGTCGAGTGTTGTTTTACCCATTAATGCAACAAATAAAACCCTGAATTGGAGCTGTACTCCAGATTCGATCGCAACGATTGATCAAACAGGAAAAGTTACAATATTAAAAGAGGGTAAAGTTTCAGTGAAAGCACAATCAATAGATGGTAGTCTTGTTCTAGGAGTTAAAAATCTATCATTTTATTCAGAAGTAAAAGTAAATCAGATAAATATTAAAACCCCGAATAACGATACTGTTTTTAAAAAATCAACAAAAAGTATTGCAATATCAGCGGAAGTACTTCCTTTAAATTCAACTAATAAGGCTTTAACATGGATCTGCTCTCCAGATTCTGTTGCAACCATTGATCAAAATGGAACTATTACAATTATTAAAACAGGAATCATTACGATCACTGCTCAGTCAATGGATGGAAGTTTAGTCAATACTTCCAAAGTTATTTCAATTGTAAACGATTCTACAACTTCATTAATAGAAAATGATAAGGGTCTGTTTTTAACTATTCATCCTAATCCTACTAGTGATTTGATTCAAATTTCAACAAATTTGGTTTTAGAGGGGAAAGTTAAAATTTATGATATGATAGGTAAAATTTGTTATGAAAATCAATTTTCAAGTCAACAAAATGAGTTTAATTTATCAGTATTACAAATAGGTAACTATATTGTAGAAATTGAGGTTTTGGGTGAAATTGCACGTGCTAAATTGATCAAAAAGTAATAAGATGATAAAATATTTTCTTTTATTTTTTCTAGCAGTAAGTTGTTCAACTGCAAAAAAGAATGAACAATCTAACTTTTCAACAGATTCAAACAAATGTAATATGAACGTTTCTTTTCGTAGTATTGGAGCGGGTATAGATAGGAAAAGTTATAAATCGTTTTTATTGTTCAAGGATCAATTTGAAAATGCTGAAAAGGTCAAGTTAACTTATGAACAAATATTTTGGGGTAGAGAAGGAGAGATGGATTATTGCTTTCATTATCAAGGGTTGAACGAAAAGCAAATAGTTAAATTTGAGAAAGAAATAAAAGAATTGTTTATTGAATCTAAATCAGTTTACTATTCAAAAGAAACAGAAAAAAGAAAGGGACGATAATTCGTCCCTTTTGTATTTTTAGTGATGAACACCATGTTCACCATGAACATGTCCGTGATCAAGTTCATCTTGAGTTGCTTCTCTAACCTCAAGTACTTCAACTTCAAAATGTAAATCAACACCTGCTAATGGGTGATTAAAATCCATTTTTACAATTTCAGGAGTAATGTCTAAAACATTTCCAACGTAATGATTTCCTTCGTTATCAGACATAGGAACTCTCGCACCAACAAAAATCTCTTCTTCGTTGATTTTTCCATCCTCTTGAAAGAAAACATTTAATGGAATTTCAGCAAGTTGCTCATCAGTTTGAACTCCGTAAGCATTTTCGCTTTCAATAGCAAAACTAACTTTATCACCTGCTCTTTTTCCAGAAAGATTTACTTCGAAATCAGGAATCATAGATTGTATTCCAAATAAGAATACCATTGGATTTTCTGAAGTTGTTTCTTCAATTTTTTCTCCAGTTTTGTGGTTTGTTAACTTGTAATTCAAGGAAACAACTTTGTTTGCTTCAATAATCATAGTTGAATTTATTTTCGATGAAGGTACAAAGAAAAGCCGAAAAGGCTAAATTTATTTGTTTTTAATCTGGGTTTTTGCTAAACGATAATTAACAATTTCTTTGATTAAATCGAATGGAAAAGGTTTATCCAAAGGAAATTGAATAGCACCTGTTGAATACTTGAAATCAGTTAATCTTGACTCAAACTGTTTTATTCCGTCGCCTGTTGGGTAAAATCCTATGTGTTTTTTATATCCTGCGAAATAGACTAATACTCCATTCAATTTGTAAGCAGGCATATTGTAACTGATACATTCTTCTGCTTCTGGAACCAATTTTTTCAAGAATGCTCTTAATTCAATTAATTTTTCCAATGTTTTTCTATCGAAAGTAGTGAGGTATTGATCGACAGAGGTGAATTTGATTTTTTCCATACTATTATTTGATCCACATTAATTTTTCCTTTTCAACTTTCATTTTTAGGAAACCAAAAACAACGGTACAAAGTGAACCTGATATTTCCTCCACTGTACCTGATTGTTTAGTTTCGATTAGTTTAACCGTAGAACCTACTACAATTTTATCTCTCAAATATGGATCTTTTTTAGGTTGCTGTATGTTTTGTTTTTTTGTTGGTTTTTGAGGAATTTTTGATTGTGCCTTTAAAAGCTCGATTCGTTTTGCCTCTTCTTCTTTGCTCTTTTCAACAGAAATATATTTTTTGATGTCTTCTAATAAAGGTTGATTGATGTCTTTTTTCTTTGCTTTAGTTATAAATCGTGCAATAAATTGGTTCATCTTTTTCCCGTAAACGATGTATGTATTGTTTTGAGTCATCGTTTCGTTTAATGATTTCACTTTTTCTTCTAATTTAACACGTTGTTCTTCGAAATGTACTTTTGTTTTGTTGGCTGTTTCTTGCGCTTCAATGTGTTCTCGGTTGAGTTTTTCAAGATATGTTTTTTCTCGTTGAAGTTCGCTCAACAATTTATCCATATTTACTTTTTGCTCATTCACTTTCGTTTTTGCCTCCTCGATAAGTTCTTGAGGAATTCCATTTATTTGGGCAACTTCAAACGTGAACGAACTTCCTGGTTGCCCGATAGAAAATTTGTATAGAGGTTCTAACGTTTCGGTATTAAAAAGCATCGAACCATTAACTGCATTTTTCAGCCTGTCTGCTTTGAGCTTGATACTTGCATAGTGAGTAGTAATTACACCGAAGCATTTTTTGTTATATAAATGTTCGAAGAAAACCTCTGCCAAAGCGCCACCTAAATCTGGGTCGGAACCTGTACCAAATTCGTCTAAAAGCAATAAAGTTCTTCTGTTTGCCGTATCCAAAAAGTATTTCATTCGTTTCAAGCGGTATGAATATGTACTTAATTCATTTTCAATTGATTGATTGTCTCCAATGTCACTCAAGATTTGTTGAAAAAAGCTCATTTTACTGTTAGGATGCACAGGAATTAACAATCCTGCTTGAAGCATCAACTGTAATAAACCAATTGTCTTAAGAGTAATACTTTTTCCACCCGCATTTGGCCCCGAAATCACTAACATACGAGAAAACTTATCCAACGCAAGGGTTTGAGGCAAGGTAGGTTTTTTCAATAATTGGTTATTTTTCCATAGGATCGGATGAAAAGCATTGATTAATTCAATGGTGGGTTCTTCTGAAATACTTGGTAAATCTGCTTTTAATTCTAAAGCTAATTTGGTTTTTGCATTTATGAAATCAAAAGTTACTAAAACTTCTTGATACGCTTTAATGAGTTCATAATGATGCGCAATTTCAGCAGTTAAAATTTTAAGAATGCGAAAAATTTCTTTGCGTTCATCATCAATAAGTAATTCTAATTCGTTATTTAAAGGAACGTTGATTTGAGGTTCTATAAAAGTCAGACTTCCGGTTTTAGAGGAACCAACAACAGAACCTTGGATTTTTCGTTTGTTAGCTGAAACAACGGTTAACACCCTTCGTTCGTTGATAAATGCTTCTTTGGTTTCACCTAATAATCCATCTCGTAGAAAACGACGCATTTCTTTTTCAAAGTTCCGATTGATTTGATTGCGAAGAACGTGTATGCTTTGACGTATTTTATATAATTCAGGCGATGCATTATCCTTGATATTTCCTTTGTTATCAAATACATGTTCAATGGCTTCGATGATTTCTTTTGTGTAATAAACCGACTGAATAATTTCAATCAATTTAGGGTACTGCTCTTCTCTTTTATCAAAAAAATAGACAATGGCGTTTATTAAATCGGAAGCTCTATAGATGCGAACAAAACCTTCTTGAGAAAGAACAGCGTCTTGTATTGGTAATAAAGTAAGTTCTTTGGTAAGTTCTTCGAATTGCATTGCAGGGAAATGTTCACCAACAACACGTATCGTATGGAATTCTTTTAATTGTAATAGGTCAATTTTAATTTGTTCAAAATTGTTCCCCGGTTTGAGATTTGCCAATTTTTCTTTGGCAGTATTACCTGATGCAAAATTTGTGAGCCAATCTTGTATGATTGTGAATTCAAGGTCTTTTAAAGTTTGTTCGTCAATAGTTGTCATACAATGTAAAGGTAGAAAATATGATTTCAATAAGGTTTAATAAACAAACAAAAAATCAAAGTTAAGGTTGTTACACTGATAGAATTAATTTATTATTTACCTTTACCACTATCATCTTAGAATGCTAAAATCAATGAAAATAATCTCTTTTAATGTAAACGGAATTCGTGCTATTGCTCAAAAGAATTTCTTTGAAGATATGGAAAATCATAATCCTGATATCATTTGTTTGCAAGAAACTAAAGCAACGGTGGATCAAGTGAAAGAGACAGTTAAAAGCCTTTTTGGTTATGAAATTTATGCAAATGAAGCTGCAAGAAAAGGGTATTCAGGTACAGCGATTTTAACGAAACATACTCCTGTAAGAGTTATGTATGATTTGCAAATTGATGAACATGATCAAGAGGGAAGAGTTGTGTGTTTGGAATTTGAAAAGTTTTATTTAGTCAATGTATATACTCCAAATTCGGGGGGAGAATTATTGCGTTTAGGTTACCGTCAAACTTGGGATGCCGCATTTTTGAATTATTTGAAAGAATTGGAGAAAACGAAACCTGTTTTAGTTTGTGGGGATTTAAATGTTGCGCACAAGGCGATTGATTTGGCGCGGCCTAAAGAAAATTATAATAAAGCTGCTGGTTTTATGCAGGAAGAAATAGATGGGATGGATAACTACCACAAAGCAGGTATACTCGATACTTTCAGATTTTTAAATCCGGAGAAGGTTAAATACTCATGGTGGAGTTACAGAGGAGGTGCTAGAGAGAAGAATGTTGGCTGGCGGATTGATTATTTTTTAGCATCAGAATCTTTATTACCAAATATAAAAGAATCATTTATTTTGAATGAAGTGCATGGTTCAGATCATTGTCCAGTAGGAATAGAGATACATGCGTAAAAGTTAATTTATCGTAATCTTTCTTTCTAATGTAATTAACTTACAATAGTCAGAAATCTTTTGCTTGATAACATATTCACCTTTGTTTGAGTATTGATGTGTTGGTTTTTGATCAAATGAAATTGTATTATCTCCAAATTCCCATGCTTGAGAAAGGTGATTTTTAGCATTAGAATATAATTCTACCACGTTATTTTTTTGAACTAAATCAAAACCGGGTATTAATGAAGGTTGTTTCGGAATATATCTCCAACGAGCAAGGTTATTTAATACAATTTTGGTTGCGGCTAACTCAATTACTTCTTTTTGAAATGGATGTAATTCAATAATAGCTGAGTTTTTATATGGTGTTTCTCCAAAAATGGTAGTATAGAAAGCACAAGCAGATAAGTAAGATCCGGTTAATATTGGATGAAATCGATCGTCATTATATAGATTTATTTCTGGGTTAAACTCTCGAACTTCTTTCCAAACCATCCCTACAGGACATACGCCTACATTCAGTTTATCAGCAAATCGTAGATATTGACGTTCTATTCGGTATTGCATTGAGTCATATGATGCGATTGCCTTCCATTTAGGATTTCCATTTTTATAACCCCAAGTCATGTAGAATAAAATTCTTGAACATTTCGAATAAGTTCGAATACTATCTACTATTTTTTTTGCATAAGGGAAAGTTAAACTATCAACCTTCGAGTCTGGTTGTGCAAATTCATTACTATGTCCTTGTAAAACAATGAAATCCCACTTTCTTGATTTTATTAGATTATAGGTTCTTTCTCTTGCAGAATGAAATTTCAAGTCTTTACCACCAGTTACAGCCGTATCTATGTGTACTATTTTACCTTTTGCTAAAGCGATATCCTTAAATAAGCCCGGCATATTATTGTAGAAGGTAAAACTATTTCCTATGAAAAGTACTGAGGTAGTATCTTGTGAGAAAACATTTTTTATGGTACTAATCAAAAATAAAATTAGGATTGTTTTTTTTATCATAGTTCTATCGAAATATTATTTAAATCGAAATTAATTAATTCAATCAAATTAATTTCTTTCTACTTTGCTAATTTGAGCATTTTTATAAAGAAAATTTCAATTGTTTTCCGTTAATATCAAAATATTCTATTATTTCATTATTGATTGTCTGAAAAATTCCTCCCGGTAAAATGTTTATTGTTTCTTGACTCGGTGGAATGATGAAATCGCCATTAGTGTCCATAACTCCAAATAATGGTTTATTATCTATTTTGATTATGTTTTTGAATACAAGATTTATTTTGCCAAAATAAGGTATTGCATCAAGTCTGCCATTTATATTAATACTTGTATAACCTGTTTTTTTAAGAATAATAAATTTGTTATCTGAAATAGCATTTAATTCATCAGATTGAATCTCAAATTTTTTTGATAAAGTGCTATCGTATAAAATCGAATTTTTTTCTTTATAAACTACTAAAAATTTTTCATTTTCTAAATTGCCACTTGCTTTGTTGAAAGTATTAATTTCTTTCATGTCTACTAAATTTATTAATCGATAAATTCTTTTTTTAGCATCATAAAAGCTAATGATATTTTTTCCGTGATTTTTTAATTGTTTAATG
Organism: Crocinitomicaceae bacterium; assembly: GCA_046304235.1. Taxonomy (GTDB): domain Bacteria; phylum Bacteroidota; class Bacteroidia; order Flavobacteriales_D; family Crocinitomicaceae; genus CANHVK01. Next base: position 63,207 of record JBKCEW010000144.1, read on the forward strand.
ATTAAAGAATCTAAAATGGGAACGCCGTTTTTTCCAAATATTTTAAATTCATTTTTATGATTTTTAGCAATAATGAAATTATTTAAGATTTGAATAGCGGCAAAACTTTCATTTTTATCTAAATTTTCACCATTCGTCTTGAAT
>JBKCEW010000145.1:0-11011 GCA_046304235.1 Crocinitomicaceae bacterium
GTATTATTTTTTGTAGTGCATTTTATGATTTCTATCGTTGCTTTTTTTGACGATTTACCTTTTTCTGTTGCGAAACAATTTGATTTTAATAGTTTAGATTTTTTAGTGTACTCATCTATATTAATTTATTTATTCATTATACTAAAAATGAGAAATAAGAAACAACTTGCAGTTTTTTGTTTTATTTCAATTTCTTTTTGTGGTTACATTCAATTTAAAAGATTTCAAAGTATAGACAATTCGTACCTTGCTAGAGTAGGTAATGGAAATGTTGTCATTTCAAAAAATAATACGAATGTTTATTATTTTGTTGATTATAAATTCAAAAAGAAAGGTGAAATTAGTCGAGTTCAGAAATATTATCAATCAAATTTTGAATTGATAGATTTAAAATCAAATCAAAACCTAACTGTAAACAAGCATAGAGTTCCTTCATTTCCTTTCTTTCAAAATGAAAATAAATTTCAGATTTTGAAAAAGTGGTAGAGTTTGTAATGTTTCAATTACTATATTTATAAATTATAACGAAAAATGTATTTTATGAAATTATTTAGTACTTGTTTAATTCTATTTTTTTCTCTTAACATTTATTCTCAGAAATTCGATTGGAAAGGTCGTTTGGGAGGGTTAGATGCAGACTCATCTGTGAATATTCAAGTTGATAAATCTGGAAATGTCTATACCTCTGGTATATTTTATGGTGAAATTGATTTGAATCAAGATACTGTAAAAAGTAATAATTTTAATTCTAAAGGGTTAAGTGATTTCTACATTCAAAAAACAAATCCATTTGGAGAGTTTATTTGGGGAAAACAATTTGGTGCAGATTCTATTGATAGAATAATTAATGTAAAATATTTTGATAACAAGTTATTCATCGTAGGTCAATTTAGTAAAACCATTCAGCTTGATAATGTTGAATTAAAGTCTTCAGGTGGTTTAGATGCATTTTTAGCAGTAATTGATACTTCTGGAAAAGTTCTTTGGGCAAATGCCTATGGCGGAGCTACGAATGATCGATTTACAACGATATCAGTAAATGAATCTGGTATTTATACGTCTAGTTTATTCAATGGTAACATAATGGATACCACAACGAATGGTTCGTTATTGATATCTAAAATCAAATTAGATGGATCGCAAATTGTTTGGAGAAAAGTTTTAAGTGATTCATATAAAATCAAACCAAATAGTTCAGCGTTTGATTTAAACGGAAATTTAATACTAGCAGGTAGTTTTGCTGGTGAAAAAATAGATTTCAATCCTTCTAAAAATGATTCTTTACTTTCATCAGAAAAGAAACCTAGTACAACTTTTTACACACAAGATGCTTTCATATTAAAATTGAATTCGGATGGAGAATTTATTTTTGCTAAAAAGATTGGTGGTACAACAGGTGATGATATCATTTTTGATATTTATGCAACAAAAGGTAATCTAGGTCTAACGGGGCAAATTTCTGGAAGTGTAGTTTTTGGTAGTGCTACAAATGCAAAAACGATTGTAAGTAATGGTAAAGAGGATATTTTTGTAGCTCTTTATTCTGATTTAGGAGAGTTAACTTGGATACGTAATACAGGAGGATTAAAAACAGATTTTGGTAAATCTATCTATTTAGATTCAAATTCAAATGTTTACGCAACAGGAACTTTTTTTGATACAGATGGTAAAGGCGTTGATTTTGACCCTTCTGGTAAGGTATTTAAATTGAGTAGTGCAACATCTCAAAATGCATTTATTTGGAAGTTATCTTCTATAGGTGATTATTTATATGCGGGTTCATTTGGTGGGGGCGGTGTTGATAACGGTAGCTATGTTTACGCTAACGATGAGGAAGAAATTTTTGCTACAGGTGTTTTTGAAGCGGAAGCTACCTTTTACGATCAAAAGTTGAAAAGTGCTGGAAAATCTGATGTATATCTTATAAAGTCTTTATCGGATCGTCAAAAAACTTATGTGATCGATTATGCAATTGAAGGAGTAAATCCCGATTCAGTTCCTTTTAGATTAGAAGTTGGTAAAAAGGATATAGGTAATCTACCCTGGTACAACAAAAAGTATCTTTTAACAAATACTGCATATACAAATGGAGATACGAATACCATTTTGATTGATAAAATCCAAGGGCCTATTGATTCTACCTTAGTACCTGTAATTAACTATGCATCTAAAGCTTGTTCTGATTACGATATTGATAAAAAAGATGATTGGTTTCTCCCTTCTAAACAAGAACTTGATTTGATGTATAAGAATAGAAAGAAAATCGGAGGTATGAAACAATATCCTTATTGGTCATCTACTGAAACGGATTTAAATAATTCCGTATCTATTAACTTTACGGATGGTCAAATTAATTCAGGGTCAAATAAAGCGGAAAGAAAATACGTAAGACCAGTTAGAAAGAAAATGAAAAATGATGGGTTGAACGTTAATAATGTGATATCATTCGAAATCACACCAAACCCTACGAATGGACAATCTACAATCTTAATAGATCAAAAATATGTACAGAATGGAGTAAATGTTGAAATATTAAATACTTCAGGTCAATTGATTCATAGACAAAACCAAAATCAAAACTTAATTAATATTGATTTATCTAATTATGAGAATGGGTTGTATATTATCAAACTATACAACGATTCATTTAATGGAATAACGAAAGTGATTAAAGAATAAACGAAATATAGAATTAATCAAAAAAAACCTGCTTTAAGCAGGTTTTTTTGATTGTATTAAAACTAAATTTATTTTGCTAAGAAAGGATATTTGTAGTCTGTAGGTGGAACAAATGTTTCTTTAATTGTTCTAGCTGATACCCATCTTAATAAGTTTAATGGTGCACCTGCTTTATCATTTGTACCTGAACCTCTTGCTCCTCCAAATGGTTGTTGACCTACAACAGCTCCTGTTGGTTTGTCATTCACATAGAAGTTACCTGCGCTATTTTCTAAAGCAATCAATGCCTCTTGAATAGCATATCTATCATTTGAAATAATAGAACCAGTTAATGCATATTCTGAGGTACCATCTACAATTTTTAATGTTTCAGAATAGTTGTTTTCATCGTACACATAGATTGTTAAAACTGGTCCGAAGATTTCTTCTACCATCGTTTTAAAATGTGGATTGGTTGTAACAATAACCGTTGGTTTCACAAAATAACCTACTGATTTGTCATAAGTACCTCCAGCAATGATTTCTGCATCGGAAGCATTCTTAGCGTATTCGATGTAATCAGCAATCTTGTCAAATGAACGTTCGTTAATTACGGCATTAACAAAGTTTGAGGTATCAGCTGGAGTTCCCATAGTGATTGAATCCAATTGCTCTACCATAATTCTTTTTACATCAGCCCATAAATTCGATGGAATGTAAGCTCTAGATGCTGCAGAACATTTTTGTCCTTGGAATTCAAATGCTCCTCTTGTTAATGCTGTTGCAACCTCTGCTGCATTTGCTGATTTATGAACCATTACGAAATCTTTACCTCCAGTTTCACCTACGATTCTTGGGTAACTTCTGTATTTTTCAATGTTATTTGCAATGGTTTTCCATAGTTGTCTGAAAACGCCTGTAGAACCTGTGAAATGAATTCCAGCAAAATCTTTGTGATTGAAAATAACATCCCCTGCTGTTTCACCACTTACGGTAACCATATTAATTACTCCATCTGGTAAACCTGCTGCTTGGAAAATCTCCATAATAACCTGTGCCGAGTAGATTTGAGTTTCTGCTGGTTTCCAAACTACCACATTCCCCATCATTGCTGGTGCTGCCGATAAGTTTGCTGCAATTGATGTAAAGTTAAATGGTGTTAATGCGAAAACGAAACCTTCTAGTGGTCTATACTCTAATCTATTCCACATTCCTGGTAATGATTCAGGTTGCTCTTTATAAATTTGAGACATATATTGTACATTGAAACGGAAAAAGTCAATTAACTCACAAGCCGCATCAATTTCTGCTTGAAATACGTTTTTTGATTGAGCTAACATAGTAGCAGCATTCATTTTTGCTCTGAATGGTCCTGCTAATAAGTCCGCCGCTCTTAAAAAAATGGCAGCTCTTTGTTCCCACGGTAAACTAGCCCAAGCATCTTTTGCTTTTAATGCAGCTTCAATTGCTTGTTCTACATGTTTTCTTTCTCCTACGTTGTAAGTTCCTAATGTTTTAGAATGCTCATGAGGTGGTGTTAAGCTTTTTTTGTTCTCTGTAAACACTTTTTCAGAGCCTATATACATCGGGATGTCAATAGGTGATTGATTATATAATTTTTCATATGTTGCCAACAACTCATTTCTTTCCGAAGAGTTAGGAGCATATGCCTTTACAGGTTCATTAACAGCTACTGGAACTGTTGAGATTGAATTTGCCATACACACATTTTTTTTGCAAAATTAGCATTGTATTTCGACAAATTCGTATCATTTGTTACAAATTATTAATCAGTTTAGAGCGTAGGGAACTTCAAGTTTGAATTTTGGTATTTCTACATTGAAAAAGGCTCCTGTTTTAGTATTTAAAAATTGATAATTTCCGAACATTTCTCCAAATTCTCCTTTGATTTCAGTTCCACTTGTGTATGTAAATACTTCTCCGGTTGTTAATTCTGGTTGTTCACCAATTACACCGATTCCTTCAACTTTGTATTTCAGATTTAAACTATCTGTAATAAACCATTGTCTTCGTATCAATTTGATTTCGTCTATACTGTGATTTTCTATCGTGATTGTATAATGAAAAAAATGTTTAAAAGAGTTAGAACTAATTGAATTATAGTTTACAACAACTTGTATACTTACTCCATTTGTAATTTTACTTATCATAGCTTAGCGCTTTATTAAGATTTATTTTATAACCACATTTAAAATGTCCTTTCGGGCACGCTTTATGTCCATGCAAACCACACGGTTTACAATCTAATTTATATTCTGTTTCAATTACCTTACCATTAGGTCTTGTTGGACCAAAACCAAAAAGTGGAGTGGTAGAACAGAAAAACGCAGATACAGGTGCATTCATTGCCGAACAAATGTGTAAAGGTCCAGAATCGTTTACGTAGTTCATTTTTGCATCAACCATCAAAGCTGATGACTGTAAAAAGGTCAGTTCTCCTGCTAAATTTATGCAATTTGAGTGTTGAGATATAGAAATAATTCGGTCGCATAGTTGTTTATCTCCAGGGCCACCAAGTAGATAAACTGTTTCCTGTTCGTTTAAAAGATTTATTAGCTCTACCCATTTTTCTTCCGGTAATTGTTTTGTAAACCAAACAGAAGAGGGAGCCAAACAATAATAGGTTTTCTCTTTGTACTTTTTTACAAATTCATAATCAGAATTTGACGGGTATAACTTCGGTTGCGCATCCAGCGAACATCCATGGTGTTTGATAAGTTTTAAGTTTCTTACTATTTCGTGTTCACCATTGCCAATTTCGTGATTGATTTTTAAGTTGTAAAATAAAGACAAAGGGTTTTTATTGAATCCTACTGTTTTTTTTGCTTTCGAGAGTATAGTGATTATTCCAGAGGATGCAAAACGATGTAGATTGATGATTTCGTCGTATTTATTTTGTCTAAACGTTTTTACAAAATGTAGTATTTGTTTGAATTTGCCTTGTTTTTTATCCAGTGTATAAACAGTTTTAACATTCGGTTGGTTGGCTAAAAGCGAATCGTTTCCTTTTCGAACTAAAAAGTCAATTTCAATTTGCGGGTATTTTGAAACAAGCTCAGATACCAATGGTGTTGCTAAAATGACATCACCAATAAAAGCAGTTTGAATGATAAGGACCTTTTTCAAAATATCGAAGACATAAAAAAAGCCTTAGATTTCTCTAAGGCTTTGTGGGAGATGAGGGGCTCGAACCCCCGACCCCCTGCTTGTAAGGCAGGTGCTCTGAACCAACTGAGCTAATCTCCCGATTTTTAAAAAGAACGTTTCTTTTTGTTTTGTGAGTACAAATGTAGTGCTTTTTTTTATTTCAGCAAGTGATTTGAAGAAAAAAAACGAAAAAAGTCATGAATAATAAAAAAACTACCTGTAATTAATATTGTATCTTCTTTATTAACAGATGTTTTTAGTTTTGGGTAAATTTCTTCTATGGAAGTGAAGTAATTGGATAATCTAATGATTTTTTCAACGTTTTTTTTGAAATCAGCTATTTTATAGGATCTATTATTAGAAAATTCCGAGAAATATAGGGTAGCTTGATTGGGAAATAACGGAGTTATTTTTGATAAATCTTTATCCGAACTTGCTCCATAAATAATGTGTAGGTTTCCTTTTAGTTGTTTTTTAACCATCATTAGACAAGAAGATATTCCATCTTCATTATGACCTACATCTAAAATTACGGTAGGATTTTTTTGAATTACCTGAAATCTTCCTCTGTATGGAGTATTTAGGTGAATGTTTTTTATTCCATTGGTTATGCTTACATCGGAAATAGGGAATGTCTCTTTAATTATCTCAATAGCACAACGCACGGTTCTTTCGTTGGTATTTAAATAACCGTGTTTGTAGATGAATACTTCGTTGTTAAAATCAGTATCCCATGCTTTGTTAAGCGTTGCTATTTTATCTGTTGCAATTTTTTCAAAAGTAGGAAAGGTGTCTTTGTGGTATTCCCCTATGACAACTGGAGTATTATCTTTTATAATTCCTCCCTTTTCAAAAGCGATACTTTCTAAGGTGTTACCTAGAATGTCTGTATGATCTAAACTAATATTTGTTATGATAGAAAGTATGGGATTGATAATATTTGTAGAGTCTAATCTACCTCCTAATCCTGTTTCAATCACGCACACATCACACATTTCATTTAAGAAATGATTTAACGCCATAGCGAAGGAGATTTCAAAAAAGGAAGGCGAAATGTCTAATTTAGCTTTTTTAACCTTATCACAAAATGAAATAACTTCATCTTCTGAAATCAATTGATTATTTATAACAATCCTTTCTCTAAAATCTTCGATGTGAGGAGACGTGAATGTACCTACTTTATAACCTTCCTCGATTAGAATTGAAGAAATCATGTTTGTAGTAGTTCCCTTTCCATTGGTACCAGCTACGTGAATGTATTTTAGTCTTGAAAAATCGATATTCAATTTTTCACACAGTCTGCTTATGTTTGATAAATCAGGCTTGTATGCTTTTTTACCAATGTTTTGATAGGAAGGAAATTGATTGAATAACCAGTCAACCGTATGCGAATAACTCATTAGGTAGCTTTAACGTCGATTCTCAATCGTTGACTTTGTGGAGAAGTCCCAGGCATTTTATTGTATTTCACCTGTTTTTTTACGTTACCCAATACTTGGTTAATGATACGTTGGTTCGTAATGGTTGTTTCTCCACTTAAATTAATTGCTTTTACAACATCGCCTTCTGCGTTAATCGTAACCTGTATGTAAACTACTCCGGATTGATCTGAGTCAACAGTTTCAGGAGATGTTAAACGTGTACGCTGAGCTCTTTCTGTTCTTCCAGAACCACCCCCAGAACCACCTTCACCTGTACCAGTTCCGTTATCTTTCCCAAAACCTGTTCCACCTCTACCGCCACCGTTTCCACCACCAGATCCACCTGTTCCAAATGGATTTTTAGACGGTGATGTAGAAGTTGTCGTATTGGTTGAATTGTTTTCAGTATTATTATTGTTTGAATTACCTGAAAAAGCTTGAGTTTCTGAAGCTGTATTCTGGGTTAATATTTGTTCAGATTGTGGTTGTGGGTCTGATAATGGAGCATCAGAAGGATCTCCTCCTTGTTGTCCTTCACTCCCTGCTTCATCTGTAATTTTGACATTTGTTCTATCTACTTCAAACATCTCTATTACTTCATCCGATTTCAACGGAGGTAAATCAACAGGAAGAGGAGGTTTGATTGAAAACCTCATGAAAATGGTAATAAGAATAAAAAGTATTACACTACCTATCGAATAAATAAGCGCTACTTTTCTGTCTTTTTTTGCTTCCGTATATTGAATTTCTAATGAATGCATATTACCATTGTTAATCATTAAGCATCTGCCTTAGTAGCAATAATCATTTTTAAATCATTGTCTATTCCAATTCTTAGAATATCTACTAATTCTTGTACTTTAGAATCAAAAGGGATTCTCACTACTACAGAATTATCACCTAATTTTTTTGTTTCTGCCCTTAAAACGGATTCGATTTCTGAAAAAGCTACTTCTTTTTTATCTACAAAGTATTTTTTATCTTGAGTAATCGTTAAACTAACATGTTGTTTGTTCGTTTTTTCATTTGCTTTAGACTCTGGAAGAGGAACCTTTATTACATTAGGGTTTGCTAGAGTAGAAATGATTAAGAAAAACAACAATAAGAAGAACATAATATCACTCAATGCAGAAGTTGCTACTTCTGCATGGAATCTTCTATTTCTTTTAATTGCCATTGCTAGGTCTTTGTATTAAATTAACAAACTCTAAGTTCATTTTTTGCACTTGTAATGCATATTTATCAATCATTCCATTCAGGATATGGTAAACTGCATATGCTACAATACCAACAACTAATCCAGAACCTGAACTGATCATTTTTTCATATAAACCACCTGAAATGTTACCAATTGATACGTTTTCAGTAATTGAAATAGAGTAGAAAATTTTAATTACCCCAGAAATTGTACCAATGAATCCTAATGTAGGAGCAATACCAGCTATCAAACCTAAATGTCCAAGTTTGCTTTCCATTTTACCAATTTCAATATTAACAACCTTATCCATATTAGATTCAATTTCAGACATTGGCCTTCCAATTGTTAACACACCTTCTTTCAAAACACTACCATATGCTGTTGTATCTCTTGAAACAGTTTCTAGTACAGGATTTAAGTTACCAGCTTGAAGGTTCGTTTTAATATCAGATAATATTGAATTGTTATATTTTGACATTCTTGTAATGTATCTGTATTTTTCAACCGCGAAGAAAATGGTGTACATTAATAAAATTACGATTGGAATTAAAAAGAATCCCCCTTTCATAATGAAGTCAAATGCCGAAATCTCTTCAGTTAATTTAATAGTGTTTTCAGTAGTGTTAGAACTCACTGAAGAAGAGTCTGATTGAGAAATTACCATTGATGTTGACAATAGCACACCTACTAATAGAATCGATTTACGTATTTTATTCATAATTTTTAATATTTGTAGGTAAAAATATAAATTGCTAATACTTCTTATTTTGTAATTCTATTTATATATCCACACCGTAATGTTAATTGTAATTCTGAATAACGAAAGAAAATAATGTTTATTGTATTTCAATTTTTAAGGAATAAAAAAAGGCAACTGGTATCAGTTGCCTAGTCTTACAGAGTTTTGTTAGTTTTAAACTAATTGATTTAAAGCTATTTCGAATGCAGTTTTTGCAATATCTGTTTTCTTATTGTTTGCTTTATTAGCATTTGCTAAAGCAGTTTTAATTATCAAGCTAATATCTTCGAAAATTCCTTTATCTGTTAATGCTTTTAAGTCGTTACTCATTAAATAAGCAAAAACTCTTGCCATTCCACAGTTAGAGATAAAGTCTGGAATCACAGCGATTTTTGAATCAGCTAATTCAGCTATTGGACCAAAGAAAATTTGTGGATCAGCAAAAGGAACGTTTGCTCCAGCAGCAATTACTTCAACTCCAGCAGCAATCATTCTGTTTAGTTGGTCTTCAGTAATTAATCTAGATGCAGCACAAGGGATAAAAACTTCTGCTTTTACATCCCAAATTTTAGCATTTACTTCTTCAAAAGAAAGTAAATTGTTAGCAACTAATTCATTTCCATTCTTATTTAAGAATAAGTCTTTGATTTCTTCGAAAGTGAAACCTTCTTCTTTGATTAGTCCGCCAACTCTATCAATTATACCAACAATTTTCGCACCTTGTTGAGCTAAATAATAAGCACCTGCAGAACCAACATTACCCCAGCCCTGAACAATTACTCTTTTCCCTTTTACTTCACCTCCATAGATGTCATAGAAATGTTTCACCGATTCAGCTACTCCATATCCTGTAATCATATCAGCAATTACATATTTTCTTTCAATTGAAGGAGTGTAAGTTTCATCTTCGATTACTTTTAATACACCATTTCTTAATTGACCAATACGATTTATTTTTTGTGCTTCTCTTGGTTGAAAATGTCCGTTAAAAACACCTTCTTGTGGGTGCCAAACACCACAGTCTTCAGTCATAGGGATAACTTCGTGAATTTCATCAACGTTTAAGTCACCACCTGTACCATAATAATGTTTTAATAATGGAGTTACAGCAGCATACCATCTTCTTAATACACCTTCTTTACGCGGATCTTTTGGGTCAAAGTTAATTCCTGATTTAGCTCCACCTATAGCTGGACCAGCAACCGTGAATTTTACCTCCATTGTTTTTGCAAGAGATTCTACTTCTCTTTTATCTAATCCTTGACGCATACGCGTACCACCACCTGCTGCACCACCTCGTAATGAGTTAATTACTACCCAACCTTCAGCATCTGTTTCAGCATCTTTCCATTCAAAAACTATTTCAGGTCTTTTATTTTCAAATTTTTCTAGTAAATCTTTCATTTGATTAAACTTTAATTTCAATTTCCGAATCACAAAAGTAATAAACTTTATTTATCCTTTGAATGTTTTTCTTAATTCAAATTGATTATAAATATCTCAAAATGGAGTGTGTAAAATCCCTCCGATCGAATCTCGTTTTGAACCAGTAACCGAGGATAAACAATTTATAGTTTTTTCTTCATAAAGCGCACCTAACAATCCGAAAATAATTGCTTCTTTGAACTCAATTATATTTTTTTCTGGGATGATTATTTCTGACGAACAATTGCGTTTTATTCTCGAGATTAAATCGTTATTGTAAGCACCACCTCCAGTTATAAGTAATTTTTTCATGTCGTTTTATTTTTTTATTAAAATGATATGTAAAGAAAAATTTTCAATTATTGTGGCCAAATTATATTCTAAAATTATTTTTTTGTGTGT
>JBKCEW010000146.1:0-9202 GCA_046304235.1 Crocinitomicaceae bacterium
TTAAAAAAGGGGCTTTGTATTTTTTTTAAAAACCGTTATATCTAAATCGCATTATAGTGAATATTAGAAACGAAAACGAAATAGTGTCTTTATTACAAAAAACTAATATGATAAAAACGACCCTAAAAAAAATAAAGGGAACTTCTATCGTTGGAGAATCGGAACCCATTAAGCGTATTCGTGAGATGATAGAAAAAGTAGCTCCTTCTGATGCAAGAGTATTAATTACAGGTGAAAATGGTACTGGTAAAGAATTGGTAGCGCGTTCATTACATGAATTATCCAATCGAGCTAAAATGCCTTTTGTAGAAGTGAATTGTGCGGCTATCCCAGGTGAATTAATCGAAAGTGAATTGTTTGGTCACGAAAAAGGGGCTTTTACTTCTGCTGTGAAAGATAAAAAGGGAAAGTTTGAACTTGCAAGTGGTGGACCACTTTTTTTAGATGAAATTGGTGACATGAGTTTGGCAGCACAAGCTAAGGTGTTACGTGCTTTACAAGAAAATGTAATTCAACGAGTAGGTAGTGAGAAAGATACGAAAGTAAATTGTAGGGTAGTGGCGGCAACAAATAAAGATTTGAAAAAAGAAATCGCCGAGGGTAGATTTAGAGAAGATTTATTCCATCGTTTAGCTATCATACCAATTCATGTACCTTCTTTAAATGAAAGAAAAGAAGATATTCCTTTATTGGCAAATCATTTTTTGACTCTTATTTGCAATGATCATGGTATTGCAAGAAAATCTTTTGAAACGAAAGCTTTGAATGAACTGATTGATATTAATTGGACAGGAAACATTCGTGAGCTTCGTAATATAGTTGAACGTTTGATTATTTTAACTAACGAAACTATTACTAATGAGGATGTAAAACGATACGCTAATCGTTAGCCTAAAAGTACTTTTAAGTATTTTTCAATACTTTCAGGAGTGGTAGTTGGTGCAAATCGTTTAATCGGCGTTCCTTGTCCGTTGATCAAGAATTTTGTAAAATTCCATTTGATTCTACTGCCTAAAATTCCAGGTAAAGCTTTTTTTAAATACACATAAATAGGATGTGCTTGATCTCCATTTACTTCTATTTTTGAAAACATAGGGAAACTAACACCATAATTTATTAAACAACCTTCTGAAATTGATTTTTCGTCACCAGGTTCTTGATTACCAAATTGATTACATGGAAAACCCAAAATAATTAAGCCTTTGTCTTTGTAGGTTTGATATAATTTTTCTAAGCCTTCATATTGAGGAGTAAGTCCACATTTGCTAGCCGTATTCACGACTAAGATTGTTTTTCCTGAATAGCTTTCCATAGAAATGAGTGCACCTTGTAAGGAATTAGCTGAGAAATCGTAGAAAGATTGCTTCATAAACTTTAACTTAATAACTCTAAAACAATTGCTAGTGATAGAATGTTTAAGGAAGTGAAGATAAAAAATATTATTCGTTTCCTAGGTATTTCGAAAATAAGGAATGATTAACTTTACTCACCTAAAATTAAGCATAGATTGAAAACCACATCCAAAAGAGGAGTCCAAATCACGGTAGAACATTGTGTAAGTGCTGGAATGCAATATGTGGTTTGTTCACCTGGTTCTAGAAATGCCCCTTTGGTTATTGCATTTAATCAACATCCTAAGATTAAGTGTATTGTGATTCCAGATGAACGCTGTGCTGCTTTTTTTGCGTTAGGTATGGCGCAACAACTTCATGGACCAGTCGGTATAGCTTGTACCTCTGGCTCTGCTGCTTTAAATTATTATCCTGCAATCGCTGAAGCGTATTATCAACAAATCCCTTTGGTCGTTTTTACTGCAGATAGACCCGTTTCTTGGGTAAATCAAGGCGATGGACAAACAATCGTTCAGGAGGATGTGTATAAAAATCATATTTTATTTGCTACCAATATTCCAGAAGAAAATGATTTAATTGATTTTGATTGGTTTGTAAATAGAGAAGTGTCAAAAGCTATTCAAACAGCATTAGGAAAAGTTAAAGGACCTGTTCATTTGAATTTCCCTTTTTCGGAACCCTTATACAATCAAGTGGAAGTAGACGAAGTGAAAATTTCTCCAATTAGTTTAGTTGATACGGATGAAAAATTAACACCATCCGCATTGTATTTAATATCTGAAAGTTGGTCGAAATACAAAAAGAAATTAGTTTTAATCGGGCAACTTGCTCCTGATGATCATTTAACGAATGTTTTATCTAAAATAGCAGAAGATCTAAGTGTTGTGTTTTTAGTAGAGAATACTGCCAACCAAGTGAATAGCCGATTTGTACAATGCATAGACAGAAGCCTAGAAGGGATATCGGAATCGAAAATAATCGATTTTGCTCCAGATTTATTAGTTGTTGTAGGTGGGGCGGTTGTTTCTAAAAAAATCAAAGCATTTTTGAGAAAAGCACAACCGAAAGAAACATGGCGCATTGGGTATGATTTTCCATTTATGGATACTTACCAGTCGTTGAATCAAACATTTCAAATGAAAGCAACGACATTTTTTAGTCAATTAAGTGATGTAACTGATGCTCCGAGTGTATCTCCCTATTGGAAAACATGGAAACAATTAGATTACATTAACCAAGATAAAGCAGAAACATTTCTTCAATCAGCAACTTATTCTGATTTAAAAGTATTTCACTTGTTAAGTGATATTATACCAGAAAATTCGCATTTACATTTAGCGAATAGTTCTGTGATAAGATATGCTCAGTTGTTTAATCCAGTAAAAGGAATAACTATTTGGTCAAATCGTGGAACAAGCGGTATTGATGGTAGTTCGAGTACTGCCCTAGGTGCTGCTTTGATTTCGAATGAAACATGGCATACCTTAATCACTGGAGATGTATCTTTCTTCTATGATAGCAATGCTTTTTGGAATAAATTAAAACTTCCTAATGTGAGGATCTTTTTGATTAATAACGCCGGAGGCGGAATATTCAAAATCATCCCGGGTCCAGATACTACGGATGAATTATCAGATTTTTTTGTGTATAATCACGAATTTTCTGCCGAATACATTTGTAAAGCTTTCGGTGTAGACTATTTTAGGGCAATTTCAACAGAGGATATTGAAGCACAATGGGAATCTTTTTATCAATATAATGAGAATGGTAAACCAGCTTTAATGGAAATTTTTACACCACAAGAATTAAATGATGGTGTTCTAAAAGCCTATTTTAAATCCTTAACTCATAAATCATAACTCATAAATCATAATTTTTAATGGATTACTTTTCAATTTTATTTACGGGAACTGGAGTTTTTTACCTAGTGGTACTATCTCTTTTAGAAATTGTATTAGGAATAGATAATATCATTTTTATTTCGATTGTAACAGACAAACTTCCTGCTGAAAAAAAGCGGTTTGCTAGAAATGTTGGAATGGTACTTGCTTTAGTCGTTCGTTTGTTTTTATTGAGTATAGTAAGTGTAATAATGGGAATGACAAAACCATTATTTACGCTATTTGAGCATAATTTTACAGGACAAAGTTTGGTATTATTAATTGGTGGATTGTTTTTAATATACAAAAGCACAACAGAAATGCATAGTAGTATTCGTGGAAACCATGAAGGTGAGGTAAAGCAAAAAAACAAACTACCACAAGTAATTTTTCAAATTGTAATGATTGATATCGTATTCAGTTTTGATTCAGTCATCACAGCTATAGGTATGACCAATGAAATTAGCAAAGACGATCCGACCAAAAATCCGATGATTATTATATTTAGTGCTGTAATTATTTCAATGTTAGTTATGTTGATGTTTGCAAAACCAATTTCTGATTTTATAAACAGAAGACCAACAATTAAAATGATTGCTTTAGCTTTTCTTGTTACAATTGGTATCGTATTAATTGCAGAATCATTTGGTCAACATGTTCCGAAAGGATATATTTACTTTGCGATGGTATATGCATTAACCGTCGAGTTTATTAATATTAAAATGCGCAAAAACAAAGGAATCAAAGAATAATGACGAAAGAGGAGGCGTTTGCTTATTTAGGAGAAGAATGGGAAGATGCATTTGAAGACGAAATCTTTGCCTTAAAGCAACAATTGTTATTGATTTTACCAGTTCATAAATTGTACAGATCGAAACTTAAAAAGTGGGGGAATTTAGAGGATGCATATCGCTCTTTGGGAGGTAGGTTAGAAGAAAAAGAAGTTTTTGATATTAAAATCCCTGCCTTTTTTAATGAAATATTAAGTTCTTTTTCATTGTATCAAGAGGTTCGTAATCAACTTAAATTAAATTTATTGAATACTTTTGATTTAAGTAATACTGAAAAGTTATTGCAATCTTTTGTAAAGTTGGAGGTGACATATGCTTCCTTATGGCTTTCGGGGGATATGGACGAAAATGTAATAGTCTCCAAAATGCCTGATCCGATGGAAATATGGAGTGGAATAAAATCTTTTGAATCTTTAGGAGGAAAAACCTTTGATGATTTAAAAGAAATGTCAAATCTATTACCAGAAACGTTGAAAAGAGAACAGAAACGTTTAACTTTGTATTATACTAAATACGGTAAAAATGAGTGATGTTTTAGAAAAATTGCGCGTGCAATTGGAGACGATGGAGTGGCCAAGTGTATACATGTACAAATTTATTGTACCAAATCATCCCGAAAAAGTAGATGCAGTTAAAGCGATGTTTGATGACTCAGCTGTGATTAAAACTACAAATTCGAAAAATGGTAATTTTACAAGCGTAAGTATTGAGGTGGTAGAGCTTCAAGTTGAGGCAATAATCGAAAAATATACAATTGCAAGTCAAATTCAAGGAATTATCTCATTATGATACTAGCTACTTTTTTTACAACCAAAAATGCAATAATGTTTCTATTTGTAACATTGTTTTTTTTAATAGGAATGATCGTCTACCGTAAAGTACTTTCCAAATTCAAAAAAGGACAAGTATCGTTGAATGATTTTTGTGTTTTATATTCACTTGAAAAAAACGAACAAACAGGCGAATTGGAATTTTATTTTACTAACGAAAAAAAGAAACACGTAATTTTTGAAATCTTATCAGAAAGTGAAGAAGTTTTACACACTCTGACAGATCAAGAATACAACCAAGGCGGTCATATTATTCGATTTGATTCCAAAGAATTAGCCAATGGAACGTATTTTTATCAGTTGAGAACGGAGAACCAAGAAACCAAAAAAAGAATGGTTATCAACAATGCTTGACAAGTTGTCAGGTAAACAATCATGGCAAACTATTTGCCATTCGTTTTACAACTATTAATTTTACCTCGAAATAAATCGGGAATTGATTTAACTTAAAATAATAATTATGGCATTAGAAATTACAGACGCAAATTTTGAAGAATTAGTGTTGAAAGCAGACAAACCAGTATTGGTTGATTTTTGGGCAGAATGGTGTGGACCATGTCGTATGATTGGACCTGTTGTAGAAGAATTACATGGTGAATACGAAGGTAAAGCAGTAATCGGTAAAGTGAACGTGGATAATAATCCAAGTGTATCGGCTCAATTTGGTGTAAGAAATATTCCTACAATTCTTTTCATTAAAGGAGGTGAGGTAGTTGACAAAGTGGTTGGAGCAGTTCCAAAAACACAACTAGCTTCAAAATTAGACGCTATTTTGTAAGAATTCATATTCTTAATCGTAAGCCTGATTCATTTGAGTCAGGCTTTTTTTTGTTTAAAACAATTTTTAACTGATAATTAAAATGAAAAAATTAATAGGTCAAACCATTCTTTCATCATTCTATCACAAAAATTTCGACTTACATTAACAAAATTTAATACCTATTTAAAGAAACTTTTTTAGTTTTACTTTGTTTTTTGGTAGTATTACTATTATTTTTGTTAAGTGACTAGCTCTATCTTACATATTAAACTTGAAGAAAATTTATTCTTGAAAGATCCTACGATTTCAAAACTAGGTAAGCTAATTCTTTCAGAAGGTTTATTATTATTGAATGAGATAGGTTTAGAAGAATTTACTTTTAAAAAACTAGCTAGTCGTGTTAAAACGACAGAAAGTTCCATTTACCGCTATTTTGAAAGCAAACACCAGTTTTTATTTTACTTATTTAATTTTTATTGGGCTTGGATGGAGATTGGAATAGTACTTTCTACCAACAACATTGAATCTCCCAAAAAAAGATTATCGATTATTATTAAACACCTAACAAGTGTAGTTGAAAATGATGTTAGAACTCCTTACATTGACGAAACAATTCTACAAAAAGTCATTGCTATGGAGTCTTCTAAAACATTTCTTACAAAGAAGGTGGACGACGAAAATAAAATAGGATATTTCCTTCAATATAAAAAGTTAGTCAGTGCTGTTTCAAAAGTTATTAAGGAAATCAGCCCCGATTATCCGTATCCTAATGCATTAGTAACTACGATTATAGAAAGTTCATTTCATCAACGTTTTTTTGGGTTACATTTACCTAGACTAACAAACGATCTTCATGATGAAAATAATTTGAATGATTTTTTAACCAATTTATGCTTCAATACGATTGAAAATTATGGCAAATAACATTTTGACTTTAAAACCATACCAACGTTTGTTACGTTTGTTTAATGTCGATAGAAAGGATATTACACACATCTACTTTTATTCCATTTTTGTTGGGTTGACCAACTTAACTTTACCTTTAGGAATACAAGCAATCATTAATATGATTCAGTTGGGAACTGTTTCAGCTTCTTGGATTCTTTTAATTACCTTGGTTATTGTGGGTATCATTTTTTCTGGAGTATTACAATTTGTTCAACTTCGAATTACAGAAACATTACAACAAAAATTATTTGTTCGTTCTTCATTTGAATTTGCTTATCGTATACCTCGTTTTGAAACACATTTAATGGCAGATACCTATACGCCAGAGTTGATGAATCGCTTTTTTGATACAATGACTTTACAAAAGGGGATACCTAAATTACTAATCGATTTTTCAGCGGCAATTTTGCAACTTATTTTTGGTTTGATTTTACTGTCATTTTATCATTCCTTTTTTATTCTTTTCAGCTTATTTTTCTTGGCATTACTTATTGCAGCATTATTTATGACGGGAAAAAGAGGGGTTAAAACAGCGATTGAAGAATCTAAATACAAATATAAAGTAGCTTTTTGGTTAGAGGAATTGGCTAGGACTATGCAGACTTTCAAATTAGTTGGTCAGAGTGATTTACCTTTGCACCGTACTAACGAATATGTAGAGGGATATTTAAAGAGTAGAGAAAGTCACTTTAAAGTTTTATTAAGACAATTCATTCAATTAACTAGTTTCAAAGTACTGATTGCATTTTGTATGCTTGTTTTTGGTGGTATTTTAGTGATTAATAACCAGATAAACATTGGTCAGTTTGTTGCTTCAGAAATAATTATATTACTTATTATTAGTTCTGTTGAAAAAATAATTTCAGGTTTAGAGGTTTTGTATGATGTATATGCAGCTGTTGATAAGATTGGTCATGTAATGGATATCCCAATTGAGTCAGTATCAAAACCAAATGCACAAAGATTAGAGAAAGGTCCTTTGAAAGTAGAATTGAAAAACTTAACCTATTCATACAGTACAAATTCAAAATTTGGAATTCAGAACTTATCCTTAAAAATTGAAAAAGGACAACATACCGTATTTATTGGAGAAGATGGTTCTGGTAAAACTACCTTGCTAAACTTGTTAGGGTTAACCTACCCAATCGAGGATGGTAGTTTATGTTTCAATGATATTCCATTAAATGATTTGGATATGGAATACATGCGTACCATTATCTCAGATTTTGTTCCTGAACAAGAATTGTTCTCAGGGACTATCGAAGAAAATATTACGATGGGTAGAGTAGGTATAACTTTTCAAGATGTATTGACAGCTTGTGAAAAAACAAATCTTCTAGAAGAAGTAAAAAAGTTACCCGATGGCTTCTCAACACTAATTTTACCTGATGGTCGTGGATTTTCAAAAAGTATGACTGAAAAAATCATGATGGCTCGCTGTATTGTCAATCAACCAAATCTATTTTTACTAGATGATCAGCAACGAATTGCTTCAGGAGGGAAAGAAAATGATTACTTGAAAGATTTGTTAATCGATAAAAAAGCACCTTGGACTTTGATAGCAGCTACAAAACATGAACAGTGGTTGCCTTATTTTGAGCAAATTGTGAAATTAGATAAAGGAAAAATCGCATTTATTGGTTCTTTTGACGAATATAAAAACTGGAAAAACAATGCTTAATTTATCAGAAAATAATATACATAAAAGATTTGACAAAGGTAAATTTTCTGCTTTTGATAAAGTCAGTTCTTTACAATGGGAAAGGTGGTTGAGAAAAAGTCTAGTGATTTTTGCTATACTAGTTTTGGTGTTTTTATTTCTACCTTGGACTCAAAATGTTAGTTCTAAAGGGTATCTTACTACGTTATACCCGGATCAACGGCCTCAAACTGTTCATACTATCATTGCTGGGAGACTCGAAAAATGGTATGTGAAAGAAGGTGATTTTGTAAATCAAGGTGACACACTCGTTTTTATTAGTGAGGTGAAAAGTGAATATTTTGACCCTTCTTTAGTCAATCGTACTTCAGATCAGGTAGATTTTAAATCGAAAAGTATTGAAGCTTACAGTCGGAAAATAGAAGCGCTTCAAAGACAATTAACTGCTTTTAAAGAAATGAAATCGTTAAAAATTAAACATGCTAAAAATAAATTAAAACAAGCCCGTGTTAAAGTAAAATCGGATAGCGTTGATTACATTGCAATGAATGCTCAGTTTAAAATTGCTGAAAGACAACAAAAGAGAGCTATAGAATTGAACGAAAAAGGATTGAGATCAATTCGAGATGTTGAAAATGCAAATGTGAAATTGCAAGAGACAATGGCTAAAACAATTGCTCAAGAAAATAAATTAATCATTTCTAGAAATGAGTTAATTAATGCCCAAATCGATTATACAAATGTGGAAAGTGAATATCTTGAGAAAATTTCGAAAGTAGAATCTGAAATTTCTTCTGTTATCTCAGATCAACAAGAAGCATCTTCGAATAAATCAAAATTGGAAAATCAACTTTCAAACTATAAAATTCGAAAAGGATACTATTATGTTACAGCACCGAATACGGGCTATGTTACTAAATTAGTAAGATCAGGAAAAGGGGAGATATTGAAAGAAGGAGAAGAACTTTTAACGGTAATGCC
>JBKCEW010000147.1:0-2874 GCA_046304235.1 Crocinitomicaceae bacterium
CTTTATTAACAAACCCTATTTTTTGCCTTTTTCGATTATATCAATAGATTTTTTAATTAGTATTTTTTTGATTTTAGGCTTTAGATTTATGATTAAAATTTTTTACTTGGAAATTAATTTAAAATCAAACGACAAAAAAGATAAAGAAAATATACTTATTTATGGCGCTGGAGTTTCTGGTCTTATAACAAAACGAACAATTGATAAAGATGTAAATTCTACATTTAAAATTATCGGTTTTATTGATGATTCTGTTAAACTAAAAAACTCAAGATTACAAGGGGTTAAAATATATGATTCGAAAGATTTAAAAACCCTTTTAAAAAAACATGAAATCAAAGCTATTATCATCGCTATTCAAAATCCAGATTTTGATAATAAAAATCGTATTTTAGAGATTTGCGTTTCTAATAATATCAAAGTTTTAACTGTTCCTAGTTCTAAAAAATGGATAAACGGAGACTTCTCTACGTCACAAATAAAAAACATTAACATTGAGGATTTATTAGGAAGAAATCCTATTTTCTTAAACCCAGAAAAAATAAGTAATGAAGTCTCAGAAAAAATAATTTTAGTTACAGGAGCAGCAGGTTCGATAGGAAGTGGTATTGTAAAACAATTAGCTAATTACAACCCAACAAATACTATATTATTAGACCAGGCAGAATCTGCATTATATGAATTAGAACAAGAATTATCTCAAACTTTTCCGAACTTTAAATTTGAAATCGTTGTAGGCGATGTAAGTAATCTTATCAGAATGGAGAGATTATTCGAACATTTCAATCCTAATTTAGTATTTCATGCTGCAGCTTACAAACATGTTCCGTTGATGGAAGATAACCCTTCTGAAGCGATATATACCAATGTTTTAGGAACAAAAAATCTAGTTGATTTATCAATTAAATTTAAAGTTGAAAAATTTGTTCTTATTTCAACTGATAAAGCAGTAAACCCAACGAATGTAATGGGGGCGTCAAAAAGAATAGCTGAAATTTACGCTCAAGGTTCAACAAATGAAACAACAAAATTTATTACAACTAGATTTGGAAATGTATTAGGTTCGAACGGCTCTGTCATTCCATTATTTAAAAAACAAATTGAACAAGGGGGACCAATTACAATAACAGATAAAAGGGTTACACGTTTCTTTATGACTATACCAGAAGCATGTCAATTGGTTTTAGAAGCAGGAGCTATGGGTAATGGAGGAGAAATTTTCGTGTTTGATATGGGCAAACCAATAAAGATAGAAGAATTAGCAAAAAAAATGATAAAACTTTCTGGTTTAGAAGAAGGGAAAGATATTGAAATTAAAGTAACTGGATTAAGACCTGGAGAAAAACTATATGAAGAACTTTTATCAAAGGAGGAGAATACAATCCCAACACACCACCCTAAAATTTTAAAAGCGAAAGTTAGAGATAATGATATTGACTTAAAAATAGATATTCAAACTTTGATTAACCTTTTTGATTCACAAAACAATATTGAAATTGTAAAATTGATGAAAAAAATAGTACCTGAATATATAAGTAATAATTCAGAATACGTAATCTTAGATAAATGATTATCAAAAACTTTGTAATATCACCCCGCTTTAAAGATTGTGACATAATGGGGCATGTAAATAACTCCGTTTATCTTACTTATATTGAAGAAGCTAGAATATTTTTTTTCAATCAATTGATTTCTGAAGACTGGGACTGGAGAAAAAATGGAATAATTATCAAAAAACATGAAATTACCTATGATGAACCTTTATTTCTAGGTGATAACATCGAAATTGAAAGTAAACTTGGTAAAATAAATAATTCATCTTTTGAACTTCACCACAAGATAATGATGAATAATAAAATAAAAAGTACCGCTATATCTGTTTTAGTTTATTTTGATTATATCACTAAAAAACCAAAAAAACTTGACGAAAAAATATTACAAATATTAAAATCATGTTAAAAATTCTAAATATCATTTTTATTCTATCGTTTACAAATTCTCTTTTTGGACAAATTCAAAAAGTTAAATGTTATGAAATTGGTAATAAACAGAGAAAATATACTGAATGGGAATGTGGAAAGACTGCCGGTATAGTTAATTGCAACGAAAAAATAGATTTTGATGATAGAACTAAAACATTTCTTTCAATGTCAGGAGGAAAACCATACACTGGAATGTGTGAAACCTGTTTTGAAAATGGAGTTAGAGAAAGAAAAATAACTTTTGTCAATGGTAAAGAGCATGGAGTTGATACAACAAAATATTTTTCAGGCTGTCCTATGGTTGTAAGAAATCATATTAATGGTTTCGAAAATGGTACATGGACCTATTTTTATGATAGTACGACTATCATTGCTTGGGAAATGAATTTTCTTCTAGGTCAAAAACATGGAAAACATGTTTACTATGACAAATTTGGAGATACAACTTTATTTGAAAATTACAAAAACGACCAGTTTCATGGAGTGAAAAGAACATTTTATAAAGGAGGTAAAATTCATAAACATGTAACTTATAGTAATGGAATCATAAATGGCCCTTTCTATTCTTACAACAAAGAAGGAAAATTTCTAGAAAAATTAAATTACAAAATGAGTAAAAAAGATGGAACATTTACATATTACTATGATGATGGAACACTTCTAAAGACCGAGAATTGGACAAATGATGTCAAAAATGGATCTTTTACTACTTACTACTATCAAGGTTTCGTACAATCTTTAGAAAATTACAAAAAAGGAATAAAAGAAGGTTGGTTTGAAGAATACTACCCAAATAAAAGAATGAAAATCAGATCTTTGTATAAGAAAGGTGTTTTAATTGAAGAACATGAGTTTAATGATAAAGGGAAAGAGATTCGTACATTCCCAGAAG
>JBKCEW010000148.1:0-18165 GCA_046304235.1 Crocinitomicaceae bacterium
ATCAACTGAAGGTCTTAAAATAGGGAACTTAATTAAAGGATTTGAGATACTATTTACTGTTATAAGTAAATTCATAGTTTTAACTTTTGTTTTGCCTTTCCCTGTTGTTCCACCTATAATTGCACCAACACCTCCTGCTAATATTCCACCAACAACAGCACCACCCACTGATAAACTTCCTGTTTTTTTATCATCAACTTGAACTTCAAAAGCTACTATATCTGAAAAGTCATAATCCTCAAATTTAAATTCTGAAGCAATTATTTTACCAAAACTTACTTTTCTATTTTTTTCATTTATACTTAGACAATTTTTTCCGAAATCTGCTTCAGTAAACAGTATTTGGTCTGATGGCAAGTTTTTTTCTTTTAAAGTAAGATTAAATCTTTCTTTATTGCTATTTGCTATTGCTGTATTTTTTTTATACTGAGCTTGAGCTAAAATTACTCCTCCAATAACGATTAATATAAATACTATAAAATATATCATAATTTTTTTTTTGTAAAAATAGAATATTAAAATCTAAGACACATTATAGATTAAATTTTATTTTCATTTTGTGTTACAAATGTGTTACAAGGATAAAACAAAAAAGCCTTACATTTCTGTAAGACTTTGATTTTGAAGCGCTCTCTCCTGGGCTCGAACCAGGGACCCTCTGATTAACAGTCAGATGCTCTAACCGACTGAGCTAAGAAAGCGTTTATCTGAGTGCAAATATAAATAAAAATTTTAATTTGAAACACTCAGAATAAAATTTTTTTAAAAATCGTCTTCGTCTATTGTAAAGTCATCTAGTGAAGCATCTACATACTCGTTATCATCGTTTTCATTTTCAGCTGCATCGATAATATCTTCGTTGTTATAACCATCAAATTTTGCTGGTCTAAGTATGTTAGTTTGAGCCACATTTAATCTGATTTCTGTGCGAACAAAACCATCTTCCATTACAAATGCTTTAGGGAAAGGAACTCCTAGTAATTCTACTAATGCACCTTTTTTAAGGAAGTCAAGAATACGAAGGTTAGCCCCTTCTTTTTTCCATATCGTACAGTTGACCCAAGTAGTTTTTGTCTTAGATTCTCCAGAACGTTTATCTCTCCAATTTTTATTATGTGCTACAGGAAAATTGATTGCAATCACTCCTCTTTCCATTGTTTTAATTGTTGCGTCTTTCCCTATGTTTCCGATAAGTCTTGTTTCAAATACTGTTGCCATAATGTTATTTAAAATTGTTTAAAGTTTATTTGACTATTAAAAGTCTACAAATTTAATGTAATTTTCATTCGTGCTATTACTTATTCTTGAAAAAGGATGATTTCCTCTAAGTTTTTTCTGCTGCGTGCAGTTGTTTCTCTAGTTAAAAAAGGTTCATCTAATTTTTCAGGTTCATCTAAATAACCAAAAGCATTCACAACGAATGGTTTTAAATTGTCCGGTAAATTATAATATTCTTTGATTATTTCTGGCTTAAATCCTGCCATAGGGTGCGCATAAATATCCATAGTGGATGCTTGTAAGATCATTCCAGCATTGGCTGCTCCCATATCATGTTCAGCCCAAGCATTGAAAGGATTTCCTTCTTTATCAAAGTCTGTTTTAACAAGGCTAACTACGAAAGCACCTGCGTTTTTTGCCCAAACTGCATTACCGTGTACCAATGATGATAATATTAAATCAAATGCAGGCGTATTTTTTTTGGCGTAAATGAATCTCCAAGGTTGTTCATTCATAGCACTGAACATCCAATGTCCTGCTTCAATAATTGTTTTGATAACTTCATCTGTCATCGGTTTTTCAGAAAAACTGCGAGCGCTCCATCTATTTTTGATAATAGGATGTACCTCAAATGTTGTTTTTGCTATTTTTACTTCCATATGAATATTTAGTTTGATAGAGGCACCTCCATGAGAAGCACTTCTGTATTATTTTCTAATGATATTAGATTGATTACCTCTGTTTTTTTTATTCCTACACCATCTCTTCTTTCAAGTTCTTGTCCATTTATGGATAAACGACCTTCTAAGAGGAAGATATAAATCCCATTTTCTTTGTTTCTTAATGTATAGTTCACAGTTTGTTCATTATCAAATTTACCCATGTGAAACCAAGCATTTTGGTGAATCCACACGCATTCATCAGATGGGCTAGGAGATAGGATTTGTTGTAATTTATTATTTCTATCTTCAATGTTTAGGGTGATTTGGTCGTAACGAGGTGAAACATTTTTTTTATTAGGCACAACCCAGATTTGTAAAAATTTTACGGGTTCTTTTTCGTTCGGGTTGTATTCGCTATGGTTAATTCCAGTTCCAGCACTCATTACTTGGATATCTCCTTTTTTGATCGTAGAGATGTTTCCCATACTATCTTTATGTTCCAGTTCTCCAGAAAGAGGAATAGAGATAATTTCCATATTTTCATGTGGATGCATACCAAAACCCATTCCAGGTGCAACGTAATCGTCATTTAAAACGCGTAAAACCCCAAAATGAATGCGTTCAGGATTATAGTAATTAGCGAAGCTAAATGTATGGGCACTTTTTAGCCAACCATGATCTGCAAATCCCCTAGATTCTGCTTTGTGTAAAGTAAATTCCATTTGCAAATATAGTAATATAGTAATTTTTCATTTTAAAAACATATTAGATCTTATTTTGTTTAAATGGTGTTTCAACTAATACAGCAATCTAATTAATTTTTAAAATTTATTAATGGGTTTTGCACTAAAAAAAAGAGGGTGTACTTAAACAGTTACACCCTCAAAAGTTTACTACTAGTTTATTTTAACTATTGTACTGTACGTCTGTGATTCTTGAAATTGGAATCCAAACACCTCCTTTCAAGCAAATGAATTTTGTACCTGTAGCCCAAATTGTAGTCTCTACTTTTTTGGGACCTTCATCATCGTGGAAGAAGATAGTCACTTTGGAATGGTGAATATTACCTAAAAGTGTTGCGCGTTCTAATCGTTGTTTGATATCTTCGTCTTGGTCTAATTCAAGTTCTTTGTGAAAAGAAAGATTTGAGATCATTTCCTTTTCTACTATTTTGTATGTAAAATTTTCCATGAGTGACAAAAATTAGAAGTTATCTAATAAAGTTACAGAATTATTTCGTTTTTTTCAATAAAATAAATTAATTCTGTAACATTTCCTACATTGCACTTACGCATAATGTTTTCTCTATGCTTCCCTACAGTGCGAACACTGATACCTAAAGTTTCACCAATATCTTTTGAAGGCATTCCTCTACGAATCAGACGAATGATTTCTTTTTCTCGTTTAGAAATTTTCACAGTAGTGATAATTTTATCTCGTAAACGACCTTTCTTTTCTGTGTTTTGGTCTTGCAGTTGAGAAATTAAGTGTTGACAGTAATAGGTATCTTTGTTAAAAATACGATCAATTGCAATCTGTAAAGTTTCTGTTGGGCTTTGATGGGTTACATATCCTTGAATTCCAATTTTCATTAATTTATTGAAACATTCATAGTTATTGGTTTTAGAATAAATCAAAATAGGAATTCCTGTTTTTTTCAAAGATTTTAATAAATCTACACCATCTATGCAATTAACGTTAATTTCTGCAACGATTAAATCCCCTTTGGGTAAAGATAAAGCAGTGTCTTCTTCACTTGAATTAACTACGATGACGTTGTATTTTCCAAAACTACGTAATAAAGCCAGTAAGCCTTCTGATATAATAGTTTGATTGTGAATTAAGATTACATTTTTTAATTGAGTAATAGCAGCCTTCATAAAAGTAGATATTTGTGTTTAAAATATTTTAAAACATACGTATTAAAACTATACCAAAACGGCATTTTTATAATAAAATATTGAAAATTAAGTATATGAATAAAATACGTAAATTCTTTTTTGTGCGTATTTAGTACTCTTTCCCATTTTGGGAATTCTTTCATCAAAATATTTTCTTTATTTTTAAGTAAAATTCTTTTTAAATAAAAATTTGGATAAAAAAGAAAAAACACAATTTATAAAAAAGCTAGCTCACGAACTGGGTTTTGCTTTTTGTGGTATCTCTCAAAGTGGGTTTTTAGAAGAAGAAGCTCCGCGTTTGGAAAAGTGGTTGCATTCTGGGAAAGCCGGAAAAATGGATTATATGTCTAATCATTTTGATAAACGTTTGGACACTCGTTTGCTTGTTCCAAATTCGAAATCAATTATTTCATTGTTATATAATTATTATCCGACTCAAAAACAAGTAGATGATACTTTTAAAATATCAAAATATGCTTACGGTCAAGATTATCATTATGTAATAAAAAATAAGTTAAACGAATTGTTGGATAAACTACGTATTCAATTTGGTGATATTGATGGTAGGGTTTTTGTGGATTCAGCACCTGTTATGGATAAAGCTTGGGCCAAAAAAGCAGGATTAGGTTGGATAGGAAAAAACAGTAATTTAATTCACCCTAAAAAAGGATCCTTCTTTTTTATTGCGGAATTAATATTGGATCTTGAATTAGAGGAAGACGGTCCAATAAAAGATTTTTGTGGTACATGTACACGTTGTATTGATGCTTGCCCCACAGAAGCAATCGTTGCTCCATACGTAGTGGATGGTTCGAAATGTATTTCTTATTTGACTATCGAATTGAAAGATGAGGTATTACCAAAAGAATTCGCCGGAAAAATGAATGATTGGGTTTTTGGTTGTGATGTTTGTCAGGATGTCTGCCCTTGGAATCGTTTTTCAACTCCACATACAGAATCTTTGTTTCAACCTCACAATGATTTATTAACTTTAACAAAGAAAGAATGGGCAAATCTTTCGGACGAGTATTTTCAAGCATTATTCAAGAAAAGTGCAGTAAAAAGGACGAAAAAAAGCGGATTGATTCGCAATATAGAATTTGTTCAAAATAATAAAAATGAATAGTTTATGGCTATAAAGACCTACACCGGTGTTTGGAATGAAAATCAAGCAGCTCATTTATTGAGAAGAACGCTTTTTGGACCAACTTATACACAAATTAAATCGGCTCAGAACTTGGGTTTACAGGATACAATACATGCTATTTTCACTACACCCAATCAAACACAACCTCTTACAGTGAGTAGTGAAGAACAAATTGCTAAAATAGGAGAGACTTGGGTTGATAAAATATACCCATCGGACATACAAAAAGCTCAAATAACAAATAACAAGCGCAATGAATCATTGGGTTGTTGGACGATGGAAAACATTTCAAAAGCTCAATTTTCTATTGTTGAAAAAATGAGTTTGTTTTGGCAAAATCATTTTGCTGCAGAATATTCAAATGATGCACGTGCCAACTATAATTACATAAACTTATTAAGAACCAACGCGCTGGGAAATTTTCGAGAACTAGTAAAAGCGGTAACGATTGATCCCTGTATGCTTATGTTTTTAAACGGTAATTCAAATACCAAGAATAAACCGAATGAAAATTATTCACGCGAACTATTAGAGTTGTTTTCAGTAGGCAAAGGGCCTCAAGTTGGAGCAGGAGATTATACAAATTTCACAGAAGAAGATATAAAACAAGGCGCTAAAATATTGACAGGTTGGAATGTTAAAGGGGTTTTAAGTAGTATTGAAACAACCACTTCTTCTTATTTTATTCCAAATAAACACGATATAAGTAGCAAAACGCTTTCTTATCGATTAGGTTCTGTAGTAATACAAAATGGAAATGAACAAGAATATAAAACTTATATAGATCATTTGTTTTCGACGAATGTTCCGGCGCTTTTTATTTGTAAAAAATTGTACCGTTGGTTTGTCAACTATGATATTACGGACGAGGTACAGAAAACAGTGATTGAGCCATTAGCACAACTTTTGGTTGAATCTGATTATGAAATCAAACCAGTTTTAAAATCACTTTTAACAAGTGAGCATTTTTATGATGTTAAAATGGTTGGTACGATTATAAAAAACCCATTGGAATTTCTTTTTTCACTGACAAATAGTACAAATTCTGCGTTTAATTTCACTACTGAAATAAATTACTCTTTTTTAAAAGAGATTTATAGTTTTAGTGCGGTCATTGGAATGAATTATTTTAGACCACCGAGTGTTGGAGGTTGGACAGCTTATTATCAAGCACCTTCTTTTACTAGGTTGTGGATGAATTCAAGTTATGTCAAATTAAGGTTTGATGTTGCTGCTTATTTGCTTACCGATGGTTTTAAATCGAAAGTAGATAATAGTTCTATTTTTACACTTAACGTGATTGATTATGTTCAATCATTATCTAATCCTAAATCTGCACCGCAGATAGTTGATGATACTGTTTTGGTATTTTGTCCGAAAGGGTTACCTGATCAGGTTAAAACTACATTGAAGTTGATATTAACCGATGGACAACCAGATTTTGAATGGACATTACAATATGACGAGTATATTAATGACAGTTCTAATGTGATGAAAAAGAATGCAATAATTGGTCGTCTACGTCAGTTTTTATCCTATTTATTTAAATTGCCTGAATTTCAAACGATATAATCTTATTAAAAATGGAAAGAAGAAAATTTTTAAAAACGACAGGATTAGCTTCCTTATCTGTTCCTTTTTTATTTAAGAACAATACTTATGCTGCTGTTACCGAAAAGCTATTTCGTATCGAAAAAAGTTTGGAAGACAGGGTATTAGTACTTATTCGATTAAATGGAGGAAACGATGGTTTACATACACTTATCCCATTGGATTATTATGCAAATTTGAATAAGCAGAGATCAAATATTATTTTACCAGAAAACAAATTAATTTCCATTACTCCAAAAAATGCTTTTCACCCCGTAATGAAAGGCATGGCTGATTTATTTCAAGAAGGAAAATTAGGAATCGTTCAAAATGTTGGTTATCCAGAGCAAAATCGATCTCATTTTCGCTCCATGGATATTTGGACAAGTGGTTCAACAGACATTGCAACTACCACAGGTTGGTTAGGTAGAAATTTAGAAATACAACATCCAGGTTTTCCAGAAGCCTATCCTGATGAAAAACATCCAGATCCTTTTGCAATCAGTATGGGGTACGAAGTTTCTGCAACGTGCCAAGGGTTGGTTGCTAATTTTTCACATACAGTAAACAATCCCGCTACCTATTTTTCTGCTACTACAGCTTCAGCGGTAAATGATGGAACCTATTATGGAGGACACATGGAGTTTTTAAGCACCATGATAGCTCAAACAAATAAATACGGAAAACGAATTTATGATTTGTCGAAAGATGTAAAGAATCTATCAACAAAATACGACCCTAAAAATGAATTAGCTACGCAGTTAAAATATGTAGCACAGATGATTCAAAGTGGGTTAAAAACAAATATTTATATTGTAAATATAAATGGATTTGACAACCATGATTCGCAAGTGGAAACGAATGATGTAACTACGGGTAAACATGCTGATTTATTAAAATCATTATCGGATGCTATCGCTGCTTTTATGGACGACATTCAATTAATGGGCTTAGATAAACGGGTTGCTGGAATGACTTTTTCGGAGTTTGGTCGACAAATTGCATCGAATGCGAGTTTTGGAACGGATCATGGAGATGCAGCACCTTTGTTCTTATTTGGGTCATGTTTAAGTCAACCAATTTATGGTTCAAATCCTGTAATTTCAGATCAGATTATTGATCAGGCGGGTATTCCAATGGCGATTGATTTCAGGGATGTTTATGCTTCCATTTTAAAAGATTGGTTTCAAGTTCCAGCGGAAGACATTCAAAAAATGTTTAGTCACCAAATTAAATACCATTCATTGATGGGCGCTTGTACTACCTCTCTGAGTGAAGATCCATTTGCAATTAATAAAACAGTGGTTTATCCAAATCCTGCTACAAATCATATGAATTTACGCATAAATACATTCAGAGAAAATGTACGTATATCTGTTATTTCAATGGAAGGTAAAGAGTTAATGGTTTCACATGAGGCAACTTTCGAAGAGCAACAACATACGCTCCAAATAGATATTCAAACATTGCCTATTGGGAATTATGTATTGAGTATTCAGAAGCAATCTGGAAATGAAAGTATAACTTTCCAAAAAGTTAAAGAAAATTAATAAAGATTGAGTTATCATTTTTATAAAATTTAAATGGTCACCTCCCTTTATCCCTCCTCACTTCAACAAGCTCAGTGACCACAAGGAGGGAAACAAAAAAACAAAAATAGTTATAGATGAAATTATTACTTTCCTATTTAAAAAATTATAAATGGCTAGTTTTGTTAGCTTTACTTTTAGCAGCTATCAATCAAGTCTTTTCGTTACTCGATCCGTTGATTTTCAAACGTGTAGTAGATGAATATGCAACAAGTCCAAAAAAGTTTACCAAAGAAGAATATATCAAAGGAATTGGATTTTTGATTTTGCTATCAATGGGAGCTGCAATGATTTCTCGTATCGCAAAGAATTTCCAGGACTATTTTATGAATGTAATCACGCAAAAGTTGGGTGCTAAAATCTATTCGGATGGGTTAAAACATTCATTGGAATTGCCTTATCAAGTTTTTGAAGACCAACGCAGTGGTGAAACATTAGGGAAACTTCAAAAAGTTAGAACAGATGTAGAAAAGCTCATCATTACCTTTGTTGGAATCCTATTCACCTCATTGGTTGGTATCATTTTCGTAATGGTTTACGCTATAAAAATTCACTGGTTAATTGCACCTGTTTATTTTGCTGCTGTACCATTACTAGGTTTCATTAGTTCTGTTTTGAGCAAAAGGATTAAAGTTATTCAGAAAAAAATAGTGGGAGAAACAACATCTCTGGCTGGTTCAACGACAGAATCTTTACGAAATATAGAATTGGTAAAAAGTTTAGGTTTAGCAGATCAAGAAATTAATCGTTTGAATGAAACTACCCTAAAAATTTTAGGATTAGAATTAAAAAAGGTTAGGTACATAAGAAGCATCAGTTTTATTCAAGGAACATTTGTTAACTTTTTGCGAAGTAGTATCTTGTTCTTGTTGTTGTATTTGATTTTTGCAGATAATATGACTTTGGGTGAATTGTTTTCTTTGCAGATTTATTCATTTTTCATATTTGGTCCATTGCAAGAATTAGGGAACATCATTAATATTTACCGAGAAGCAGAAGTATCTTTGGACAATTTTAAAGCAATTTTAGATACTCCTGTAGAGGAAAAACCGATAAATCCAGTTATACTTAATGGGATTGATAACTTAGCCTTTGAAAAAGTCTGTTTCCAGCATCAAACAGCGAAAAACAATGCAATCGAAGAAATTCAGTTTTCTGTAAAAAAAGGAGAAACGATTGCGTTTGTTGGTCCTTCTGGCGCAGGAAAAACTTCTCTTGTAAAATTACTTGTTGGCTTATATCAACCTCAATCTGGAGTGATTAACTACAATGGAATTTCAGGAAAAGAGATAGATTTAGATCAGTTACGTTCACAAATTGGTTTTGTAACGCAAGATACCCAATTATTTTCTGGGTCAATCAAAGAAAATCTTTTGTTTTTAGCTCCGAAAGCAACTGATGATGAGATCTTAAAAGCTTTGGAAAAAGCAGCTTGTCAAAGTTTATTGGCGCGTGCTGAAAAAGGGATAGATACGGTGATTGGTGAAGGTGGGGTGAAAGTATCAGGAGGAGAAAAACAACGTTTATCGATAGCTCGAGCATTGTTGAGAAATCCATCGTTACTTGTTTTTGACGAGGCAACTTCTGCATTAGATTCATTGACAGAAGAAGAAATCAGTAAAACCATTCGCGAATTATCAGCACAAGAAAGTCACATTACGATTTTAATTGCGCATCGTTTGAGTACTATTATGCACGCAGATCGCATTTATGTACTTGAAAAAGGACGTATTGTAGAATCGGGTCAGCACCAAGATCTTATAAACGAAAAAGGATTGTATTTCGCTATGTGGAGACAACAGATAGGGGAGCGATAATTTAAGCAAATAAAGCTTTCAACACTTCATCAATACGAGAGCACAAGACCAGTTCAATTTTATGGTTTTTCTGTGAAATTCCTTTGTTGAATGCAGAAATGATAATCTTATCAAATCCTAGTTTTTCGGCTTCAGAAATACGTTGTTCGATGCGATTAACAGGGCGAATTTCACCCGACAACCCAACTTCTGCTGAAAGACAAATGTTTTTAGGAACGGGTAAATCAGCATTGGAAGACAATACAGAGGCAACAACTGCTAAATCGATGGCTGGGTCATCCACACGAATACCTCCTGCGATATTCAAAAACACGTCTTTGGCACCAAGTTTAAATCCGCAGCGTTTTTCCATCACTGCCAACAACATATTCAAACGGCGTAAGTCAAAACCAGTCGAAGAACGTTGGGGAGTTCCATACGCAGCCGTACTTACCAAGGCTTGTACCTCGATCAACATCGGTCGTAAACCTTCTAACGTTGAAGCAATGGAAATTCCACTTAATGAAGCATCGGTATTTGTGATTAACACTTCCGAAGGATTTTCTACTTGACGTAAACCAGAACCTAACATTTCGTAAATCCCCAATTCGTTGGTGCTTCCAAAACGATTTTTGATGGTGCGCAACAAACGATAGACGTGATTGCGGTCACCCTCGAATTGTAACACCACATCCACCATATGTTCCAATACTTTTGGTCCTGCCAAAGCACCTTCTTTAGTAATGTGACCGATTAAAAATACAGGCACTTCTGTCTGTTTGGCGTAGCGTAATAATTGAGCAGTACACTCACGCACTTGAGAAATACTTCCCGGTGAACTTTCTATGTGGGTACTAAATAAAGTTTGAATAGAATCAATGACTAACAATTGAGGTTTTACCTCTTCTGCTTGAAGGAAAATATTTTGCAGGTTTGTTTCGGTTAAGATAAAACATTGTTCGTTGTCCATTCCGATACGTTCTGCTCGCATTTTAATTTGTTGTTCGCTCTCCTCACCCGACACATACAGCACACGTAAGTGTTTCTCCAACACTGCCAATTGAAGCATTAAGGTAGATTTTCCAATACCTGGTTCACCCCCAAACAAAATCAACGAGCCAGGGACCAATCCATCACCTAACACACGGTTCAACTCGTTATCTTGTAAAGTGATACGCGTTTCAGTTTTACGTTCGATTTGTTGTAATACTTGTGGTTTAGCAGATTTTCCACTACTTGTAGAAAACGCAACGACTTTGCTATCTGTTTCTCCCACGATTTCCTCCACAAATGTATTCCACTCACCACACGAAGGACACTTACCCAACCATTTAGCCGTTTGATGACCACACGATTGACAAAAAAATGCAGTTTTTATTTTCGCCATACCTCAAAAGTAAGATAAAAGACTATTTGACAAAACAACAAAGTCTTAATTTTAGTACAATTTTAAATCTTCCATCTAATTCTAAAGTAATACATTTGTAAAAAAATTGTATGCGTTTGATTTTCTTTTTTATAAGTTTTTTAATAGGAATACATAGTTCCATTTCTCAAAAAACCATTGAACAAAATGAAAAGTTACATTTTTTACATAAATCGATGGGGGTGAAGAGTACGATCATCGTGTATAATCAACAGAAAAATAAGCTTATTACTAATGATACCTTAGCAATTAAGGATTCCGTTTCTCCAAATAGTACCTTTTATTTGTTTGAAACCTTGATCGGATTGGAAAGTGGAAATATCAAAGATTCTACAGAGATATATCCATGGGATTTGCAACGTTATCCGAATGATAATTGGAACCAAGATCAACATCTATCCATTGCTTTAAAATATCAAACCGAGTGGTATTTCAAGCAAGTTGCAAGAGCCATTGATACGAGTAAAATGCAAACATGGTTAAATCTAATTGGGTATGGAAATAGAGATATTTCAGGAGGAATAGATCAATTCTGGAAAAACAACAGCTTAAAAATAACCGTAAGACAGCAATTCGATCTGTTCAAACGACTTTATTACTACAATCTTCCTTTTTCGTTTGAACATTTAAAGTTTATACGTAAAGCATTTAATGTAAATAGATTGGTTAATAAAAATGTATATTCATTTAGGACAAAAGGCATGAATCAAGACAAACCAATGATTTGGTATTTGGGTTATGTTGAATTTTTAAATAATACTTATTTGGTTGTACATTGCGTTGAAATGAATTCACGAAAAAAGAACAAGTATTTCTCAACGATTCAATCAGAATTATTATTCTCAACCCTAAAAGAGTTAGGTATTGTAGATGATGGAATGTGTGGGAAAATGTAATTATTTGATTGCACTTCTTACAATAGCCTCAATATCCTGATTTTCCATGCACTTAAAGTGCTTTTTTGGACAAGCTGAGAATCCAATTTTTGAACAAGGTCTACAATTCAAATTAGTTACTTCGTGTATGCTAAACTCTTTTTTACGAGGCATATAAGGGTACATGCCAATAGCAGGGGTCGTATTTCCCCAAATACTAACTATTTGCTTTTCAAAGGCACTCGCTATGTGCATCAAACCAGTATCGTGCGTCATGATTGTTTTTGCTTGTTGAACAATACTTGCCGATTGACCCAATGAAAATTTACCACAAGCATTTATTACATGTGTTAATTCAGCTCGTATTTCTTCTCCATTTTTAAAGTCTTCAGGTCCTCCAAGTAAGACAATAGGTAACGAAATTTTAGAACAAATTTCTTTGATTTTATGATTTGGTAATCTTTTTGTCCCAAATTGAGCACCAATGGCAAAAGCGATATAATTATTTGGATCTAGGTCTAACCTTTGTTTTAAATCAATTACATCTTTAGAAGCTATGTAATAATCACAAGGCAGCAAATCATTAATCACTGAAAGTGATTTCACAGCTTCGAAATAACGGTCAACAATATGTATTTTAGGTAATCGGTTGATTTTAAATCGGACATATAACCACTTCTGAATATTTAACTTCGGAAAGCGATACGTTTTCACACCTAACTTTAATGATAAAGTTCTTGTCCTTATATTGTTATGTAAATCAATAATGTAATCGAAATCCAATAATTTTAACTTTGAAACAATTTCATTAGAGCTTTTTTCAATGGTGTGTAGATGATCAATGTATGGATTTTCAGACAGGATAGTTTGGAATTTTTGCTTGGTTAGATAATGAATTTCTACATCAACCAACTGTTGTTTTAGGCATCGAATTACCGGAGTAGTTAATACAATATCACCAATAGAACTAAACCGAATAACAAGCAACTTCATTCTTCAAAAATACAAATCTTCAAAATATCATGGAAATGTAATCTAAAATTAACCTCAAACCATAGAGAAAGACTACTTTTGCAACCGTACTTACGCTAAATTTAAGTTCTATGCGTTTTGAGTTAACCAAAGATTTTTTAGAAAACATCCGTTTAGCTATTCAAACTAATGATTTAGAGTGGATTGATAAGAATGTGTTAGAATTACACTACGTGGATATTGCTGGAATTTTGGATGAACTTCAAAATGAAGAAGCTAAATTCATTTATTTCCGTTTGGAAGAAGATGTTCAGGCTGATGTATTGATGGAGCTTGAAGAAGAGGTACGTGACCGTTTCATTAAATCTCTTTCTACCAAAGAAATTGCTGAGCAATTAGAAAATTTAGATTCGGATGATGCCGCGGATATCTTGTATGAATTAAGTGATAACGAAATTCATGAGGTAATCTCTCAGATGGAGGATGATGAAGCTGCGGATGATATCGTAGACCTTCTAAATTACGATGAGGATACTGCCGGTGGTTTGATGCAGAAAGAGTTTTTGCATGTAAATGTAGATTGGACAGTTGAGTATGCTCTCACAGAAATTCGTGAACAAGCGAAAGATGTGGAAAAGGTATACACTATTTATGTGGTCGATGATTATAATAAATTAATGGGTGTATTGTCATTAAAATCTCTATTCTTTTCAGAGCCCCATTTAATTATAAAAGAGTTATATCAAAGTAAAAATATTATTTCTGTTAAGGTAACTGAAGAACAAGAGGAGGTAATGCGTTTGTTTGATAAGTATGGTTTGGTTTCGATACCAGTATTAGATTATCAAAATAAATTGGTAGGTCGAATTA
The DNA here is from genome assembly GCA_046304235.1 of Crocinitomicaceae bacterium. Lineage (GTDB taxonomy): Bacteria > Bacteroidota > Bacteroidia > Flavobacteriales_D > Crocinitomicaceae > CANHVK01. Next base: position 14,047 of record JBKCEW010000148.1, read on the forward strand.
CGATTGATGACGTAGTAGATATTATCCGAGAGGAAGCAGATAGGGATTTCCAATTAGCCACAGGTATCTCTGAAAAAGTAGAAGATAACGCTTCTGTATTCAAAATTACACGTGCGCGTTTGCCTTGGTTAATTATTGGCATGTTGGGTGGTACTTTAGGAGCAAAAGTAATTTCAAGTTTTGAGGGTAATATAAGTTTGGTTCCTGCTCTAGCTTTTTTCATTCCCATGATTACTGCAATGGGAGGGAATGTAGGCGTACAATCCTCGGCGATTGTAGTACAATCATTGGCAAAAGGAAATCAGTTCAAAAGTATTTTTTCTAAATTAGGTAAAGAACTTTTAGTTGGTTTATTAAATGGATTGATTTGTTCTTCATTGATTTTTGGTATAGGAAGTGTTTTTGGTACGCTAAATTTGGGGTTAGTAGTTAGTATTTCTTTGTTTGTGGTCATCATTTTTGCATCTGTTATGGGAACACTTATTCCATTAATTTTAGATAAATACGATATAGATCCCGCTTTAGCAACTGGGCCTTTTATAACCACCTTGAATGATGTCCTAGGGTTGTTTATTTATTTCACAGTAGCCATGTTAATTTTTGCATAATATGAAGAGAATCTATCATTTATCTACATGTTCAACTTGTAAAAAAATCATTCAAGAAATCATTCCATCCTCTGATGTGCAATTGATTGATATAAAGCAAATGAATATCGATGAAGAAACCTTAGATTGGTTGAAGTCTAAAGTAGGTTCTTACGAGGCTCTGTTTTCAAAACGAGCGATTAAATATCGTGAGCTGGCACCGAATCAAATTCCTGTCAATGATGAAGACTTTAAGCCTTTATTATTACAAGAATATACCTTTCTAAAACGTCCATTCGTGATTGATGGAGAAGCAATTGCAATAGGGAATGCAAAATCAGAGGTAGCCAAAGCGATCACTTTTTACAAGTAGTCAAATTATTTTATTTTGATATGATAATAATTTGAGGATAAACCGGACCATACTCCTAAGGCATTATTTGAGATTAAAGAAACAGGAGTGTTACTAGATAAACCGAAAGGATTAGATGAAATGGCAATTTGAGATTCAATCGCTTTCCAATAAGTATATTGAGTTTTATCGATAGAACAAAACTTAACAATTACAGAGTCTCCTGTTACAAAATAACGACCATTATCGGTGCTAATTATCGGTGAAAAACTTCTAATTATTTCAAAATTAATTTCCTTTCCATCTGAATCAAAATCACTAAAGGTAGAAAGGTAGCAAGGAATAAAATCGGCATCTTTTCCGTATCTTTTTGTATAAATTCTGTAATAATTTGCTTTATTAGCTGGGTCTTTAAAATTTATTTTTAAAAATTTTTGTTCGGGATTATTTGTAGCATTAAAGTAGTTTAATGTATTTAATGATGTGGTCTCAGAAATAATAGTACTTGATTCATATACTTTACCGCTTAATTCTATTTTAAGTGTATATATTTTACCAATCTCACCTTTAATTTCATTTCCTTCATAATAGAAAATGGGATAACGATTATCATTATATCTTTTTAGTGTAAGAACTTCAGTTTTCCCTTCTACTGAAACAGAGACTTTTGCATAACTCGCGATATATTCAAGAATATTTGAACTATCAATTTTATTGAAGTATGCGCTAGATTTAGTTAAATAAACGAGCGGATATTTATTGGGTTCTATATACCCTTCCACTACAAGTTGTTGATCTGAATGAACCTCATCAATTTTTAATTCTTTGGTACAGTTCGTAAAGAAAAGTAATATCAAAATGCAAGACTTAATTATTTGAAAACTGCTCTCCATGAAATTGAGGGTAAAATGGTAAATAATGAAACTTGTTTCGCTTTAGTTTCAATCGCAAATTTGGATATATCTCCTTTAGTTTCATAATAGATATAAAATGGATTTTGTCGAGCATATGCGTTAAAAATGGAAAAATTTAAATATTGTTCTGTTTTTGAAGTCTTTTTAATGGAATAATTACATGAAATATCCAGACGATGATAGGGTGGTATACGATATGAATTTTTAGGACTATAAGTATTAATTACGTTTCCTTGAAGTATGTATCTCGAAAGAGGAATGGTAAGTGCATTACCAGTTTTAAAAACAAAAACCCCCGAGAAACTCCATTTGTCATTTAATTCGTAGTTTAAAACTGTTGAAACATCGTGTCTTCTATCGTTTTTCGCATAAAAAGTTCGATTGTTTTCTATCTCTTGAAAATTTCGTGTAGATTCTGAGAGCGTATAGCCAATCCAACCTGTCCATTTACCCATATTTTTTTTCATTAAAAATTCAATTCCAATACTTTGACCATTTCCAAAAAAGAAATTATCGTCGTAATTGTTTTGTAAAGAAATCAAACTTGCTACTCCTTCTTTATATTCTATAAGGTTTACCATATGTTTATAATAAATCTCTGTACTAAATTGTAGTGTGTCATGAATAAACGAAGTTGAATAACCCAAAGAAATCTGATTACCTTGTTGGGGTTTAATTACTGAACTTGATGGTACCCAAACATCAGTAGGTAATGAAATCGAAGAGACTGGAGCAAGGTGTAAATATTGGTAATTGGTTGAATAGCTTAGATTAAAAATCGATTTTTCTGATTTTTCATAAAAAAGTTGAAGTCTAGGCTCTGGATTTTGGTATATTTTTATAGTTGAATTAGTTGGATAAATAATTGAATCAGTTACAATTGAATTTTCATTCAATATTAATCTTTTGAATGGACCTAATTGTTGAAATAAAGAATACCTAATACCTAAATTGACTTTCCATTTTTCGTTGAATTGAAAGGTTTCATCTACAAATAGATTATATTCCATTGAGTTCAGCCTTAAAGCGTTGTTTAGCTTTGTATCATTTGATTCTCCTTGTATACTAAAGTTATTCGGAGATAATTGATGGTGTATAATTTCAGTTCCAAAATTTAACTTGGCATTACTGAAGTGTTTTAAAGTCCATTCATTTTTAAAAGAAAAATCATTTATCTTGGAATATAAATCAAGGGAGTAATTATAAATTTCAGCTCCAAAGCTCATGGAATAATTAACAAATCCAAGTGTTGTATTCGTAGTAAGTTTATCATTTAGTATGCTTTTCCATTTGGAAGAAATTAATTTAGTTTGCCAATTTATATTGTTTGAAAATGAATTATTTAAAATTTCATTATAAATAAAATCATCTTTTCCTGTTAACCCTGATATCGTTAATGTGTTTCGACTATTTAATTTATGATAATATTTGAAGTTAAGATCGTAGAAATAATAATCAGATTGGTAATTCGAATTCGATGAAATCGACTTATTAAAATAATCAACATATGTCCTTCTTGCTGCAAATAATAAAGATGATGTATCTTTTTTTATAGGACCATCAATTGAAATATTAGCTGCTAATAAACCGATACCAACTTCTCCCTTCCATTTCTGGAAATTTCCCGTTTGAGATTGTATATTGATAACAGAAGAGACTCTTCCTCCAAAGTTTGCAGGTATACCACTTTTGTAGATATCAACTTTTGAAATAGCATTTGAATTAAAAACGGAGAAAAAACCAAATAAATGAGAAATATTGTAAAGAGATATATCATCATAAGAGATTAAATTTTGGTCAATTCCACCTCCTCTTACATAAATCCCATTTCCATCTCCCGAAGATTGAATTCCTGGTAATAATTGAATCGCTTTTATTACGTCATTTTCTCCTAAAAATTTGGGTATTTTTTTGATTTGATCTTGGCTTAATTGTAAATTTCCAAGATTATTTTTAAATGTTCTTTTAATGATGATTTCTTTAAATTTTTTTGAAGAAAGGCTAAGCGAATAAATAGAATCAAATTCACTCAATGATGTATATCTAAATAGTAAAGATTTATAATTTTCGCATGCAATGGTTAATACATAATTTGAAGTTGGTAATTGTGAATCTTCAATACTAAAAGTAAAATTAGTATCAGGTTGAATTTTGACATCATTCACAAAACATTTAGCGTTTTTTATGACGTTATTTGTTTCTTTATCAATTATTTTCCATTTATGTACAACTTGAGTAAAACTCAAACAAGGCAAAACAATTATAA
>JBKCEW010000149.1:0-70602 GCA_046304235.1 Crocinitomicaceae bacterium
AATCTAAATAATTTATTTTTTTGACAAATAGGACTGAATCAAGAATGTAAACTTTTTATATTTAATACATTAAAGTATAAATATGTTTTCTAATCCTAAATTTAATGTTAAATATAATTGTTTACTAATTTAAATAACGTATAAATACTTATTATTTCAGATTATTATCATTCTGTTTTGGTTTATTTTTCATTACATTTGTATAAATTTTTAATAATTAACCTATGAAAATTAACCAATTATCAGTTTATGTAATGCTAGTTGCAGGTACTGTTTTTGTAACTTCTTGTAAAAAGAAAGATACAACTACTAACACAACTACCCCTATCGTTTATTCAGCTGAGCAAAACAAAGCTAATTTACAACAGTCTGGATTAGACATGATGAAAGAAATGGATGATGCTAAAAACATGAAGACCATTGACAATGTCATCTCTTTTACTTATTTCATGGATCAATCAAATCCTTTTGAGGAAATTGAACCACAAGCGATTATGCCAATTAAAGTGATGTATGCTTTAAAAGATTTTCGTTCAACTGGAGATCAAATTTCAATTTACTCTGCGTTAAGAGAGTCAAAGTCTTTGGAGGATGATACCACCATTGAAATGGCGTTCAATGATATTAAAGGAACTTACACATGGAATGCTTCTGAAAAGAAATGGAATAAAGAAGGAGGTAATGATTTAGTAATGATTTTCCCAGCTACAAAAACTTCAACATCAAATAACGCTAAATATACGATACAGTATACACCATATACTGGAGCTGTTTTAGCAGATGAGTTGAAAGGGAATACTCCTCAAAAAGTGGTTGCAAAACTTGATATAAATAGTTTGCCGATAACTCAGTTTAATTTTGATGCTTCCTATAATTCTGATGGTGTACCTAATAAATTAGAGGCTAACTTGAGAGTTGAAAATTATAACTTTAACACTTTACTGTCTCTTACATCATCTACAGCAGCTTATTCTTATGCATTTACTCATAATACAAAGAACTTATTTTCTATGGGTACTACTTTGACAGGAAACTTTACTAAAGCTCATTTGGAGTCTCTAAATGATGATTCAGTTGATAAAGCTGAAGATTTAACTAAAGTGGCAACTTCTATGAATGCTTATATTCAAGTATTTAATATTAAATTAGAGGGTAATGCTAATGTTCAAGGATTATCAAATGACTTGACAAATGCTGGTGGAAGTGATAACGTTACAGATACTAAAGGTGTTGAAATTTTAAATAAAAACTTAACTTTAAAAGCATTTTACACAGATAGAAATGCTAATATCGGACGTTCTGAATTTTATTTAAAACCTTACACAGATACTTGGACTGAATATGTTTATAATCCATCAACAGGAAATTATGATCCAATTACAAAAACTGAGTCTGGTGAAAGCGTAGATGTTCGTTTGGTATTTGAAGATAATTCAAAAGCAGATTTAGAAACATATTTCGGTAACGGTTTTGATAAATTAGAAGACGAATTCACTAAGTTTTTAGAGGATTTAGAATCAAGATACGCTAACTAATCATAGCAATCGTTTCAAACAACAAAGGCTGCTCAATCGAGCAGCCTTTGTTGTTTTATTTTCTAGTTTATTATATTCAAATGTTTACTCAACATAACTTAATTTCAACATATTTGTTTTACCGTCTTCTTCTAATGGTATCGATGCTATATTGATTACCAAATCACCCATTTTTAATAAACCTTCTTTTTTCAAAATGTATTTAATATCGGCAATGGTGTGATCTGTACTTATGTGTTTATCGTAATAGAATGCCTTTACTCCCCATATTAAGTTTAACTGAGTAAGTATATCTTCGTTACTTGTAAATATGTAAACAGGTGCTTTTGGACGTTGTGAAGCGATTTTAAATGCAGTATATCCAGAAGTAGTCATGGTAATAATTGCATTAGCTTCCACGCGTTGTTCTAATCGACAAGCATTGAAGCAAATGGAGTCTGATATAAATCTTGGATTATTTTTGGTAGGTATTACCTCTTTATAATAAATTCCCTCGAAAGATTCCATTTCTTTTACAATGTTTGACATCGTACGTATTGTTTCAATCGGATATTTTCCCACAGATGTTTCCCCAGAAAGCATAACTGCATCCGTTCCATCCAATACCGCATTTGCAACATCGTTGACCTCTGCACGAGTCGGAGAAGCATTTGTAATCATACTTTCCATCATTTGGGTGGCAACGATGATTGGTTTAGCTTGTTCCATACACTTTTTAATCAACATCTTTTGAATCAATGGTACATTTTGATATGGGATTTCCACTCCTAAATCACCACGAGCTACCATAAGACCATCCGTTTCTGCTATAATTTCATCAATATCATTGATAGCCTCTGGTTTTTCGATTTTAGCTATGACTTTCGTCTTTACTTTCATTTGAGCTACCAAGTGCTTCAATTCAATGATATCTCTAGCGGTCCTTACAAACGATAAACCAACCCAATCAACATTATGTTTCAACGCAAAATCTAAATCTTTTCGATCTTTTTCAGTTAAAGACGGTAAAGAAATTTTTGTGTTTGGAAGATTTACCCCCTTTTTAGATGATAAAATACCTCCATGAACAACCTTGCCAATCATGGTGTCTATTTTGTTTGTACTTACGATTTCGATACAAAGTTTTCCATCGTCTAGCAAAATTTTTTCACCCGGATTAATATCTTTTGGAAGGTCTTTGTAATTGATTGAAAAATGTTCTTTTGTACCAATGCGTTTATCTGTGGTAATGGTTACAGTTTCATCCTTAATTAATTCAACACAGTTATTTTCCATTTCATCACAACGAATTTTAGGCCCTTGTAAATCTACAAGAATCGCTGTGTTGGTGTTCAGTTCGATGTTTAACTCTCGAATCGTATGTATTGCCGTCTCATGTTGTTCATAGGAACCATGTGAAAAGTTTAACCTGCACACATCTACTCCCTCCAAAATCATTTGTCTTAGTACATCTTTACTCGAAGACGCAGGACCAATGGTCGCAATTATTTTCGTTTTTTTCATATATCAAATATTGAGTAATGTAGTCTATTTTATATTAAAACAAAAGAAGTTATTTTAAAGTTAATGAATACTAAAAATAAATTTCTTAATGATTTAATCATATTATTCGAAAATCAAATTTTCGGTAGAATTAAATTCAGTTGGATCAAATTCGTAAGCTGCTAAAATGGTTGGCAGGGTTTTTATCTTTTGTTTCACCGTGCTTATACTGTGTAAATTATTATTAATCAAGAAAAAGAAATAATCAATTTGTTTTTGTTCGGGAATCAAAAATTTACCTTCGTGTTTGTTTTTAATAAAGAAATAACTTAAATAATTTTCTGAATCGTTAAATTCATAATAAGGGTGTTGTGAAAGTATTCCACGTGTATTACTGATGATGAAGTTCCCTTCTTTTTTTTCTAATTGAATGTCTAATAATTCATTTACTCCCCAAACAATACGATAGTCGTTATGATGTGAACACAAACCTATCATGTCATAGTCATAATCCGCTTCTAATTCTAAAGTATGTTTTATTTTTTTCTTAACCATTCAGATAACTTACTTCGAAGTTAATCTTTTTTAAGGAAATGGTAGTAAAAATAGATTAAGAATCAGTTATCAAGTTCCAAGATTTCTAAGGTAGTTTTTGAAGCTTCTTGTTCTGCTTCTTTTTTTGTATACCCTGTCCCTTCACCATATTTTTCAGAGTTGATGTAAACAACAATATCATAGGATTTAGCTGGAACTTCTTGATCACATCTGAATTCTAATTCCCAACGATTACGCTGACAAATGATAAATAATTTCGATTTGTAATCGTTGTCTTCCGTGAGCATTTTTTTTACATCAATGTATTTTCTAAACACATGATTTAGAATACTATTTTTTGCTGCGACAAATCCTCCATCCAGATAAATAGCCCCAATAATTGCCTCTAATGTATTTCCTTCAATAGAAGTAATATTGATTGTTCTTCCTGCTTGGAATTTGATAATAGATCTTAAATTCAGTTTTTCCGCGATATCTGATAAGATTTTTCTACTAACAATTTTTGATTTTAATTGAGTAAGATAACCTTCGTCTTCATTCGGAAAACGATGATAAAGCCATTCAGAAATAACAGAACCTATAATTGAATCACCTAAAAATTCCAGGCGTTCGTTGGATACTAAGCGTTCGGATTTACTTACAAAAGAACGGTGAGTTATTGCTTTATTGAAATAGGATAAATTTTTAGGCCTGTATCCAAATCGTTCGATAATAAAGCGAATCAGTTCTAATTCGTCTTTGGAACGTTTAGAGGTTAAAAATAAAATCCGTTTGAGCAATGGTGCTTATCCTTTGAATTTTTTTACGATAACAGATGTGTTATGACCACCAAAACCAAATGTGTTTGATAAGGCTACATTTACAGTCCTGTATTGAGCTTTATTAAATGTGAAATTTAATTTGTTGTCAATCTCAGGATCGTCTGTAAAATGATTGATAGTTGGAGGAATAGCATCATTTTTAACAGCTAATACACAAGCAATTGCTTCAATAGCACCTGCTGCACCTAATAAGTGACCGGTCATTGATTTTGTAGAGCTAATGTTTAAGTTGTAAGCGTGGTCTCCAAATACATGAGTAATAGCTTTTGTTTCAGCGATATCTCCAAGTGGGGTAGAAGTTCCATGAACATTGATATAATCAACTTCTTCTGGTTTCATTTCAGCATCTTCCAACGCAGAAATCATTACGTTTCTAGCACCGATTCCTTCAGGATGCGGAGCCGTCATATGATAAGCATCTGCAGATAAACCACCTCCTGCAATTTCTGCATAGATTTTTGCGCCTCTTTTGATTGCATGTTCGTATTCTTCAAGAATAAGTGCACCAGAACCTTCTCCTAGTACAAATCCATCACGATCAGCATCAAAAGGTCTAGAAGCAGTTTCAGGAGAATCGTTACGAGTAGACAATGCTTTCAAACCATTGAAACCACCCATACCCATTTCATTTACTCCAGCTTCAGAACCACCTGTGATGATAGCGTCTGCTTTACCTAAACGAATTAAATTGAAAGCATCAATAATTGCGTTACTTGCAGAAGCACATGCTGATACAGTAACGTAATTTGGCCCTCTAAAACCATATTTGATTGAAATCATACCAGCTGCAATATCCGAAATCATTTTTGGGATAAAGAACGGGTTGAATTTAGGAGTGCCATCACCAGCAAAGAAGTTTTGTGCTTCATCTTGAAACGTTTTCAAACCTCCAATACCAGATCCCCAAACTACACCTATGCGGTCTAGGTTCGGGTTAGCTTCCATCATGCCAGAGTCTGCTACAGCTTCAGAAGCTGAAACCATAGCATACTGGGCAAATTGATCCATTTTGCGTGCCTCTTTACGTTCGATAAAATCTTCTACATTGAAATTTTTTACCTCACACGCGAATTGGGTTTTAAACAAAGACGCATCGAATTGCTTTATGAATGCTGCTCCACTTTTACCCGCAAGTAAAGCCTCCCAGTATTCAGTAACTGTATTACCAATCGGTGTTAATGCACCTAATCCTGTAACGACAACTCTTTTTAATTCCATAACAGAACGTCTTTGTTTTTATTTAATTAGTTAGCGTTTTTCTCAATGTAAGAAACAGCGTCACCTACAGTTTGAATGTTCTCAGCTTGATCATCTGGAATAGCGATGTTGAATTCTTTTTCAAATTCCATGATTAATTCTACTGTATCTAGAGAATCAGCACCTAGATCATTTGTGAAGCTTGCTTCGTTAGTTACTTCGCTTTCTGCAACACCTAATTTATCAACGATAATAGATATTACTCTTGTTTTGATATCAGACATTTTTTCTAATTTTAATGTTAATTCAGTATGCAAAGAAAACGTTTATGACCAAAAAAACAAAATTATAAGCGTTTTAATTGACTTTAAATCAGTATTAATTTGTATAAGTTGCTTATTATCAAATATATAAACTTAGGTTAATTCTTTTAACAACTTTTTATTAAAAAAGTTTCTAATTCTTATTTTTTCTCGATCAACTCTTTAATTTTGTTTTATGATGAAATTTCATTTGGCCATATTTGCTTCGGGTACAGGTTCGAATGCAGCAAGATTAATTGATTATTTTAAGGGTCATCCTAATTTCGAAGTAGCTTTTGTATTAACTAATAAGCCTCAAGCACCTGTAGTTAACAAAACAGTTCAACGTAATATAAAACTAATCATTTGTACAAATCAAGAAATTGACCAATCTCATTATTTGGTCGAGTTGTGTAAAAATGAAAAAGTAGATTATATAGTTTTAGCAGGCTTTCTTCGAAAAATCCCATTCGATTTGATTCATTTTTTTGACAAACATATAATCAATGTACATCCTTCATTGCTACCAAAATTTGGTGGAGCGGGTATGTATGGTTTACATGTACATACAGCCGTGAAAGAGTCCGGTGAAACCGAGTCTGGAATAACCATACATTATGTATCGGAAAATTTTGATGAAGGTCAAAGAATTGCCCAATTTATCACACCGATTGACTCAAACGATACTGTCGAACAAATCCAATCAAAAATTCATCAATTAGAACAAATCTATTTTCCATTCGTGATTGAACAGGAAATCATTAAAAAACACAGTTCCTCTTTTTAATAGGAATTAAAAGTTTTCAGTAAAAAACTATCAAATATTTTTGTATCTTTGTTCCCTTTTTGCAGTATAAAAAAGATCCAATTTCTTTAAATATTTGAGGCACTATGAGTAAAATGAAACTTTCCGAATTTAGTTTCGATATTCCAACTGAGTTAATTGCTCAATACCCAGCTGAAAACAGAGATGAAGCAAGATTGATGGTAATTGATCGTGAAAAACAAACCATCGAACATAAGTTATTCAAAGATGTGATTCATTATTTTGATGATGGTGATGTGATGATCATGAATAATTCTCGTGTTTTTCCTGCGCGTATGTATGGGAATAAAGAGAAGACGGGTGCAACTATTGAAGTGTTCTTATTGAGAGAATTAAACCGTGAAAGTTTACTTTGGGATGTACTAGTTGATCCTGCTCGTAAAATTCGTATTGGTAATAAATTATACTTTGGTGAAGACGATTCACTGGTAGCGGAAGTAATTGACAATACAACTTCTCGTGGAAGAACATTACGTTTTTTATTTGATGGTCCTTACGAAGAATTTAAAGCAAAAATTACTGAATTAGGTGAAACTCCCCTTCCAAAATACATAGAAAGAGCTGTAGAACCTGAGGATGAAGATCGTTACCAAACGATTTACGCTAAGGTTGAAGGAGCAGTTGCGGCACCCACAGCTGGATTGCACTTTTCTCGTGAATTAATGAAAAGATTGGAAATTAAAGGTGTCAATTTTTCTGAAATTACTTTACATGTTGGCTTAGGTTCTTTCCGTACGGTTGAAGTAGAAGACCTTACTAAGCATAAAATGGATTCAGAACAAGTGATAATTACTGAAAAAAGTGCTGATATCGTAAACAATGCGAAGAAAAATAAAAAAAGAGTTTGTGCTGTCGGAACAACTACCATGCGTGCAATTGAAACTTCAGTTTCTACGGATGGAATGTTGAAACCATACGATGGTTGGACAAATAAATTTATCTATCCACCATACGACTTCAGTATAGCAGATAGTTTAATAACTAATTTCCACACACCATTATCTACTTTATTGATGATGATTTCTGCTTTCTGTGGTCACGATTTAATGGTTGAAGCTTACAAATCGGCTATCAAAGAAAATTACCGCTTCTATTCGTATGGAGATGCTATGTTGATTATCTAATTAATATTATCTTATATATAAAAGGGCTGAATTAATTGAAATTCAGCCCTTTTTTGTGTGCAATCTTCTAATCAACTATCTTTTAATATGTAATTTGTAATCTTTAAATTTTCTTAATTCCTCGAATCCATTCCCCAATTCATTTTATTGCGGATCGTATCTAAGAAATTAGCATTTTCAAAGCGAATTACATTAATCATAAATTCCGCTTTTTCAACCGTGATTTCGGTTCCTTGAGGAATACTTTTTGTGTTGGAATCCAAACTGATAAGGTAGCGACGTTCTCTTCCTTCTACTTGTAATTTGATAGGCAAATGGTCAGGAACAACCATTGGACGAACATTTAAATTATGCGGAGCAATCGGTGTCAAAATGTGTACCTGACAACCGGGAGTGATGATAGGACCACCACAACTTAAATTATAAGCCGTAGAACCGGTTGGTGTGCCAACAATCAATCCATCCGCCCAATAAGAATTAAGGTAATTACCATCCAATGAAGCGTGTACGGTAATCATCGAAGAGGTGTCTTTTTTGTGAAGGGTTAATTCGTTTAAGGCTAAATTATTTTCTCCAAATAAATCATCTTCTGTATGAATGCGTAGCATCGAACGCTTTTGGTAGCTGTATCGTTTTTCTTGCACCATCGAAAACATTTCCTCCATTTTTTCAGGATTGATGTTCGCTAGGAATCCCAAACGACCCGTGTTGATACCCAAAATTGGCACTCCACTTTCACGGATGAAACTCACCGTTTTTAAAAACGTACCATCACCTCCCACGCTGAAGGCCATGTCTATCCCTGACTTTAAATCTGTGTGGTCTTTGAAAGTTTCGTATTGACCTCCGATGTTTCCTTTTTTAACAAGTTGGTCTTGAAGTTCTTGTTCCAATACTGGTTTCCAATTAAAACGTTCAAGTAAAGCAAATACTTGTTCAAAAACTGAAATAGTTTGGCGGTTTAATTTCCTTCCGTAAATCGCAACATTCATACAATGAGTAAATTACATTTTTAGGAAATTCAATAGAGAATCGAATCTATCTTGTATGTCATCATAGAACTCACTCTTTTGAAAAGAAGCACTAATGACATAATCGTAACGCTCAAACGTACGAATGATGCTAGTAAGTTCTGTTTTATTTATTTTCAAAGTAACCTCTAATTTTGTAGAATCTGGTGAAGACATAATATAAGAACTCAAAATACGAGCATTGTTACTCTCTACAATTTGTGCGATTTGAGCAAGCGAATAATCCACTTGATTGATTTCCAAAACTAAAATGGCTCCGTTTTCTTTGATACTACCTGTAGTAGCAATCATTGAAAGTAATTGATGAACAGAAGTACATCCTAAATATTTTTCATCTTTATCAAGAATCGGGACTACCGAAATTTTATGTTCAGATACTTTATGTAAAACTTCGTAAATATGGTCGTTTTCATAAACGTACGGTCGAGGTAAATGGTCGAACAAAACATCTAACGTTTCGTCCATATCCATTTTGTCCAAAATATCAGATTCAGAGATGATACCCACAAAATTTCCATTTTTTAAAACTGGTAAATGGGAAACTTTGAATTCATCCATCCATCGTAAAGCAATATCACCCGTATCGGTGTGATTTAACGGTGGTATCTCGTCTGTTATAAGGTCTTTCGCTATCATAAGGGCGCCAAATTACAAAATAAGTGTAAATCTATTTCCTATTAAACGTTAAAAAACCTGTTTTTGTTGCCTTAACACATAAGTTTTTCATTGATGTAATGCTATCTTTACCCTATGGATTATGATGTTGAGTTACGTTTTCGAGAATTAACGAAAGAGTTAGAAAAAAATTTCGGTCCGGATCTTGATACACAAGCGATTTTGTTTTTAATTGGTGTACATGAATTGGGGCAAGGGTATAAAGAATTTACCAAACAAGAAAAAACGGAATTATTACATGTTGCCGTGTGTACTATTCTCGAACCTTATGGATATTATGAATTCGAAGGGAAAGACATACAACATTGGCCTCACTTCAAATTGGTAAAAGAATTGCCTCAACTCAACGATCGCGAACAACAACATCTTATTAAAGAAGCCATCATCGAATATTTCCAACAAAATGGCATCTCATAATCTACAATCTTCTAATTTTACACTGAGCCAGTCGAAGTGCTTCAATTTGTAATCTCCAAACCTTATCTTTGTAAACTTAAAAATCAAAATATGGATATTTTAATCAAAGCGTCTCAATTTATTATGTCACTTTCTTTATTAGTGATATTACACGAATTTGGACATTTTATCCCTGCTAAGTTATTCAAAACAAGAGTTGAAAAGTTTTATTTGTTTTTCAATCCGAAGTTTTCTCTTTATAAAAAACAAATCAAGGACACGGAGTGGGGAATTGGTTGGTTGCCTTTGGGTGGTTATGTGAAAATTGCCGGAATGGTGGATGAATCGATGGATACAGAGCAATTGAAACAACCTGCACAACCGTGGGAATTTAGATCTAAAAAACCTTGGCAACGTTTGATTATTATGATTGGTGGTGTCGTAGTAAATGTGATTTTAGGGTTAGTTATATATATTGGTGTTACCTATTACTACGGAGAAGAACGTTTAGATCCAACTAAATTGGAAAAAGGATTAGCTGTACATCCTTATTTGAAAAAATACGGCATGGTATCTGGAGATGAAATTTTGACTGTTGACGGACAAAAAGTTACTAATGTAATGGAAGTTAGTGCTCAAGTGATGATGAGAGGGGCGCAAGATTTGACTGTAAAACACGCAGATGGTAAAATTCAGAAAGTACATTTCCCAGATGATATAGAATATGAATTATTTGAAGCAGGAGCTTTTCCGATGGTTTCTTTGCGTTCTAATGCATTGTCAGTAGATTCAGTATTACCGAAATCGAATGCACAAAAAGCAGGTTTGAAAAAAGGAGATCAATTTCTTGCTATCAATGGAAATACGTTGAATTATTTTGACGATGTTCAATTGAATTTATTCCAAAACAAAGGAAAAAAAATTGAGGCAACTGTTTTGAGAAACAATGATACTGTTCAAGTTTCAGCGCAAGTTACTCCGGAAGGAACGTTAGGTTATGTATCTGGAGGAGGAGAAATTTTAGATGCTAAATTGGTCAAACAATACAAACCAGGTTTCGGTGAAAGTATTTCTTTGGGTTACCGTAAAGGAGCAAATACCCTGAAAGATTATGCAGGACAATTAAAGTTTATGTTTACTAAAAAAGGAGCTTCTTCTATTGGTGGATTTGCACGCATGGGAGATATGTTTCCTCCAACTTGGGATTGGCATATTTTCTGGTTAAATACAGCTTTCTTATCTTTGGCATTGGCAATTATGAATATCCTTCCGATTCCTGCATTAGATGGTGGACATGTAGTGTTCTTGATTTACGAAATGATTACAGGGAAAGAAGCTCCTCAAAAAGTATTAGAATACGCACAATATGTGGGAATTGTACTTTTACTTTCGTTGATGGTTTATGCAAATGGAAATGATATTTACCGAATATTTTTTAAATAACTGATTAAACTGTATTGAGTTATGGCAATGGAGATTACACCAGAAATTTTAGACAAATTAGAAAAAATACAAGAGAAATACGCTGCGATTGGCGAAGATTTCAATGCTTATTTAGAAGGCTTATTATACGCCGATTCAGTACATTATTGGGATTACATAGAGGTAGATACTTTGTTGAGTTTACAAAAACCACGTACCCAATTTCCTGATGAGGTCGTTTTTATTATGTATCACCAAATCACGGAGTTGTATTTCAAATTGGCTTTAAGAGAATTTGATCAAATTAGTGCAAAAGAAGGGTTAACAGGTACATTTTTCTTAGATAGAGTGACACGTATTAATCGTTATTTTGATGCGTTAACGAAGAGTTTTGAAATTATGATTGAAGGAATGGAAAGAGATCAATTCTTAAAGTTCCGTATGTCATTACTTCCTGCAAGTGGTTTCCAATCAGCTCAATACCGAATGATTGAAATGGCTTCAACCGATTTCTTACCTTTGGTACATAAAGATGTACGAGACAATTACTCTGGAAACGAACCAATTCAAGAATTATTCAATCACATTTATTGGAAAGAAGGGGCAACAGAAGTTGCTACAGGTAAGAAAACGCTTACTTTGATTGAGTTTGAAGAACGTTATAGAGATTCATTTATTGCTTTTGCTGAAAAGAAAAAGGATTGCAATTTGTGGCAATGTTACTTGAAATTGACAGCTGAAGAGCAACGTAATCCGAAAATCATTGCTGCCTTGAAACAAAACGATATTAACGTGAATGTCAATTGGCCTTTAGCACATTATAAGTCAGCTGTTAAGTATTTACATCAAGGTAATTCAGATGTTCCTGCTACGGGTGGAACAAACTGGCAAAAATACCTTCCTCCTCGTTTCCAAAAACGTATTTTCTACCCAACACTGTGGACTGAATCAGAGAAAAATGAATGGGGGAAAGCGTGGGTAAACGATACCTTAAATAACCTGTAAGCATGCAGGGTTTTATAGATAAATTTGAAATAACACAAATCATTCATTCGTACTCGGTGCATTTAGACATCGAACGAGTGGATGTTTGTAAAGACCTTTTCCTTGATGATGGAAAATTAGAATTACGTATCGGAAAAGCAAAAGGCAAAGCTGAAATAGAAGGTTTACTTACTCGTATTCTTGAATTTACACGTGGGAAAAGACATTTTATAACGAATACTTTCGTTGAATTAGATAACGATACTGCCTACGCTCAATCGTATTTATTAGTGGTAGATGCACTTGAATCTACCGACATCAAAATGACAGGTGTATATCATGACACCTTCGTCAAAACCGAAAACGGTTGGAAAATCCATACTCGTAAACTGGTATTGGATTTAAATTCATAAAAATAATCTTTAATTAATTGATTAACTTCTTCTTCCCTCCTTGAGGAGGGGCAGGGGAGGTGACTCTTCTATCCCAAAATATTTTGGGACCTTTCTCAAGGCGATAAGATATTTAACGCTTACTACTTACAATACAAACAATAACTAAAATACTCTTCTGTGTGTTCAAACGGGATTTCCGTATCGTAAATCTGTTCTAATAATTGTGCAAGTACGGTTGGGAATAATTCAATAATTCGAGCATTGGTTAAGTCTTTTGCATTCATCACAAACGGGCTTTCAGAAATGTTTACCAAAGAAACAATGGATGATTCAGCTACGATACGATGGTGTTTTTTATAATACAAATAGGTGTAGGTCATCAACTGAAAAAAGTGTTTACACTCGATGGATAACTTAACTAATAATTCTTCGTCTGTTCCTTCCCATTTAGGCCGACTAAAAGATTTACCAACATCTGATTTATCTACCTTACCTGTCTTATAGTCAATGATGCGAATTTCATCGTCTATCGAGTCCACACGATCCGCAAAACCTTTTAGTTTAACTGTTTTTTTAGTTCCAAATATTTCGATTTCTAACGTATCTTCTAATCTTTCTTCAAGTGCTTCAATAGCAATGGACTTGCCTGTTTTTTGAATGAGTGATTTTTCATGTTTCAAGAATCGTTTTGTTAATTCTAAAGCCATTGTAAAACTTAAGTAATTTTTCCCTTTTAAGTAATTTTCGGGTTGACCACCAAAGAAACGACTGAACGCTTCGCTCATTAAAAGTTCATACGATTTTTCCATGTGTTCAATATCAATGACACCGATTTTAGGAGGTAAGGAATTTTTTAAATTTCCTTCTTGGTCTCGTTTACAATAGGGTGTGTACATGGTTTCTAGCACCTCATGAATAAATGTTCCCAATTGATTACTTTCGATGGTTTCGTCCACTTTTTCCGCTTCACCAAATTTTAATAGATACTTGTAATAAAAATCTAAAGGACAAGCGAAGAAAGTTTTGAGGGCTGAAGCAGAGATACCTTTTTCTAGAAAAGCATCTAGTTTATCAACTAATTCTTTCGTTTTTTGTATTGATTTTTTCTTTGTTTTTGATTGGTTATCAGGGAGTGTGTAGTCTTTTTTACGAAGAATAAATTGCTTATTTGATTTCTGTAATTCAAGTTCTAATTGAAGTAAATACCTACTTGGTTCACTTGCTGAAAGTCCTTCTGTACTGGTTGAATAAGTGATGTACATATGTTCACAGTGGTGTAACAATCTGTAAAAATGATGTGCAAATAGTCCTTGTTTGTCTCGAGGTAAAGGTAATTCGAGGTGTCTTCGCAAATCCATTGGAACCAATGTTTGAATGGGATTGGTAGGAGGCATTTTCCCTTCATTCATACCTGCAACAATGATATGCTTAAAATCTAATAAACGGGTTTCTAATAAACCCATGATTTGTAACCCTTCCATCGGATTACCATAATAGGCAATCGTTTCTTGCATCCACGCTTGGTTCAATAAGGTACGGAAAGTTCTCAAACGCATTTCAGGAAATTGTTCATGTACGCATTGTTCAAATCCGATTAACGCATCATCTAGTCCTTTTAGAATTGCTTTTTCAAATGTGTTTTTCTCTCCTAGTTCATGAAAAAGCAGAGAGTTCAACGAACGAATTAGTTTTAACGCGTTTTTCCAGTCGTTTTTCCATGGAGTAAATAAAGTATTAAAAATCAAATCAATTCTTTCAGAAACTTTTATTTTATAAGGGGATTGAAAAAGTTTATTGTATCGTTTTATTTTCTGTTCTTGATTTCTGGTTTCTGTCAATTCATCATCATTCATGATTGTATTAATAAATGGATGTTGCCAAAAACCAATCAAGTCTTTGTGATAAACAATGTGTCTTTCGTATTTATCAAATCCTTCTTGAATTCTAAATACTAAATCAAGCCATGTTCGAATGGTACTATTTTTTAGTGGTAAACCTAAAGTGATATTTGCCTTACCTGCGTTTTTAGGTATATTATTTAAAAGAGGTACGATAAGGCTTTCATCTGCAAGGAGAAGTAAGGTTTGGTTAACTGTTTGTTCATCCATTTCTGAAAGAATACTTCCTGCAACTTTTGCTTGACCTGTGAATTGAGCACAAGCGATGATATCTACTTCTTTTTTCTCTGTTAGTAGTCGGTTAGAAATAAAGGGAAGTTCTTTAACTCCAAGCTTTTCGGTTGTCCTTCTTAAAAAGAGGCCTGCCTCATGGATTTTATCGTGGTAATAATAAGTGTCAGCATCAATGAGTATATCGGCTTTACCCATTTGATGCAATTGTTTCATGATACTTTGTTCTGCTTTCGATAATGCATTGAAGCCTGCGAAAAGAAATCGTTTGTTTGGGTGAGAAGAGAAAATAACATCGATGTTTTCAGCAATTTTACGATATGCTTTGCCAGAGTTGGTAGCCCCTTGTTTTTCGAGTTTTTCCTGTAGACCTTTGTAATAAATGGGTAGTCGATCCCAAAAGGCAATGAATTCTTGCTGACGTTGCGATAGTGTTTGTTCGCCAAAACTCCAGTTTTCTATTTCTTTAATATCTCGAAGATTTCGAAACATATAGTTTGGGTCTATCAAATAGCGCTCTAGTTCATCAAAGTCAGAAAGCACAATTTGACCCCAATTTAAGAATTCATCGAAGAGCAGGTGGTCATCTTGTTGCAGGTTTTCTTTGTGTACTTCATATAATTGCAACAATAATCGGGTTTTATCTAAAATCGGCTCTTTCGTTAATTCTTTTATCCACTGATGTATCGTAGTGATTTTAGGTGAAAAAATAGGTTTTTGATATACATCGAACAACGCACTTTGTAAATAATGTGTTGCACGTTCAGAAGGTAAAATAATTACCCATTCAGCTAGTTCAATCCCACTTTCAGCGATATGTTTGGCTACTTTTTCTAAAAATCTATCCATAAGTTGATGTATTCATTTCAAAGTTATGTAAAATCAATAGGTCTCAATTCTACTCTAATTATTATTTTTGGCTTTTTGTGAATTTAATTATACTACGTGAAATATTTAAAACCTAACACTTTACTCATTATTTTATCACTTTTCACGCGTACTATTTTTTGTCAAGTAATAGATAATCAATTGGGTAAAGGTTTTGAGCAGTTTCCCGTTTTTAATGTTAAATACATCAAACAAAAAAGAATTAAAGAAATTAAGGCAACTTTTTTTACTAAAAAAACAGGAGATATTATGCGTGAATCTCCCAAACATACGGTAGTAGAATTTGATTTATTGGGGCGTTTGGTTTTGAATAAAGAAGTTTCTAAATCAGGTGCATATACAGATGTAAATCATGTAGAGTATGTTTATAATGTGAAGGGATTAGTTTCCAAAGAGCGTAAGAAAATAGGTAGCAATTGGAAAGTAACCGATTATTTCTATGATACAACTGGTCAAGTAATTAAAGAAGAATATCATTTGGAAACGGTCCTTTTTTCAGACGATGGCTATTCGATAGAAGATACGTTATTAGATTATGAAACTTCGCGTTACAAGCAATATCCAAATCAAAAAAAGCGTATAGTTTACAATAGTTATGGTAGTCCATATTTAGATATTATTTACTATTACAACAATGCGAATCAAATCATTGAAATTGGAAAAAAGTTGAAAATGACTTCCGAAATCAATGAAACAAAATTATTCTACAATAATAAGAATCAAATTGATAGCTTAGTTTTTTTCTCAAGTTTAACCCCAGATGAAACAGAATCGGTTTATTTCACTTACGATAAGCAGGGAAATATACTCGATAAAAAACTATACGTAAATAACAAGCTGATTTACCGTATTGAGTTTGTTTACAATGAAAAAACAGGAATGTTATCCTCCATTTTGAAACAAGAAATATCCACTAATTTTTTGTCCATTATTCGATTTGAGACCAAGTATTTTGATTAGTTTGAACTGCTTTTTTCTTTATCAGAGAATGTATGAAATAGATAAGAATAAGTTATTCTAATTATTTCAAAAAGTTCCTTATTTTCATTTAATTTAATATTCCCAAGATGTCAACTAACTCTGTTCATAAAACCATACTGGAGGAATTTGTCGCTGCAAATATTACCTTCGATCCAGATCGTTTTTTACCTTATTTGAACACAGAATATGTAGTGGTATCAGCATCATGGAAAAAAGAAGATTTTTATGATTTTTTCAGCAAGATGTTGTGTTGTGCCCAAGAACGTGTTGTCGGTGATATGTATCCAAAAATTATTAAATCAAATCTAGATGATTTTACATACGAATATAATTTTTATGACCAAACACATCTTTATTCTTTGATTACTTTTGAATTAAAATTTCAAGATGATAAAATTTATTTTGAGATTTATCCTTTTTGATTTTACTTAAAGCTTCATTTTAATGAAAATCTACCTTGATTTTGACGGTACTGTCGTAGAACATTTTTATCCTTTAATTGGAGCTTATAATCCAGGTGCTATTGAAGTATTGTATTTATTACAAGCAAAGGGGTACGAGCTTATTTTAAATACGTATCGTTCTGAAATTAAGGATAACTCGCTCGATGAAGCCTTACATTATATCAATCAACTCCCCTTATTTAAAAAGATTACTCATACTACGACTTATAAAATAAACCCAATGCAATGGGATATACGTCAAGCCATCGAATCTAACCAATTATTTATTGATGATATTGCTCCAGATATGCCATTGATAAATGCACCAAAAAGTGGTGGTAAAATGGTGGATTGGAAAATGGTGTATCGTGATTTGGCACAAGCACGAATTTTAGATTAGTATTATCGCAATGCGCATTACCGTAATGTGGATTACTATAAAATTTTTAATTTAGATTAATTACTTTTATCTGTCTGTAAATAAATGTCTTTTACTGTAAGAGTCATTAAAATTTGCAGTTGGCTGAGGTTCTCCAAGCCAAGGTTATTTCTTCATAAACACCATGCGAAATACCCCCATGATTTTTTTACGAAATAAAAACAATAACAGAAAGTAAGGGATCAACATTAAATAGATAATTCCAGAATTGATATTGCTACCAAAGGAAGCTTCATCTAATTCAGATGCTTGTTCTGCAACTAGTTTACACTGTGAGCAACCCTGTGCATATACTTGTTGAAAGAAACTTAAAAAAACGACAGTTAGTACTAAAAATAGCTTTTTCATGACAAATATATTTATGTATGCAAGTTACGAAATTATTTTATTCAAAAATCAAGGTTATCTTTGTTTATTATTTGTATAAACTATGAACGAGTTAATTCAAGATATCTTAAATCATCCCGGAGCTTCGTTAGCGATTATTGGAAACCTGATTATTATTGAAAGTTTATTATCTGTAGATAATGCTGCGGTACTCGCTACAATGGTGATGGATTTACCAGAAAAAGAACGCGAAAAAGCGTTGAAATATGGTATTTGGGGAGCGTATGTTTTCCGTGGTTTGGCTATGCTTTTTGCCTCTATTTTAATTAAAATTTGGTGGCTTAAACCAGTAGGAGGAATTTATTTGTTGTATTTAGTTTACAGTTATTGGAAAGGAAAGCAAACTGTAAAAAAAGACGATGATGTTATTGATAAGAAAAGCAATTGGTTATACCGAGTTACTGTAGGTTCGTTGGGAAATTTCTGGGCAACGGTATGTTTGGTTGAGTTGATGGATATGGCCTTTTCGATAGACAATGTTTTTGCAGCTGTGGCATTCACACCGAATATTATTTTGGTTTGTGCAGGAGTATTTATCGGAATTTTAGCGATGCGTTTTATTGCAAACTACTTTGTTAAAATGATGGCTAAGTATACCTTTTTAGAAACTGCTGCGTTTATTGTAATTGCTGTTTTAGGTATAAAACTTACGCTTTCTTTGGTTGAACATTTTCAACCTGAAAGTGGATTTGCTAAATTCATGAAAAGTGAAACGGCAGATGTGATTATGTCTGTGATTACTGTTTCTATTTTCTTTATTCCGATATTGACTTCAAGGTTTTTTAATTTTCCGAAGAAGCATTGACTTTTCGACAAGCTCAAAGTGACATGCTTCTTATGGAATTTATTTTATGAAGTTAAAAAGCTCAAAGTGACATGCTTCTGATATAAAAATCAATGCTTTTCGGTTTCCCTCCTTGAGGGGTAATTTCCTAGAAAATCGCACAGAACGTAAATAGACTACGTTTCGTGGGTATGACCTTTGTAAAAAAGATTAAAAATGCATCTATTACAAGTCACCCAAAATTTCAAAACAGAAAAAGAATGCCATGAATATTTAATAAATATTAGATGGAAAGGTAAAATACAATGTGTTTATTGTGAGAGTGATAAAGTATATAAGCGCTCATACGGTAATGGTTTAAAATGTAGAAGTTGTAACAAATCTTTTACAGTAACAACCGGAACAATATTCCATTCAACTAAACTCCCATTATTAACTTGGTTTATGGCAATAACTCAGATATTGTCTGCAAAAAAAGGAATATCTAGTTTACAATTAGCTAGAGTTTTGAAAATCAATAAAAACACAGCATGGTATATGCAATCAAGATTGCGTAAAGTAATGAAAACTGATATAATAATGCAAGGTATTGTAGAGGTAGATGAAACCTATATTGGTGGAAATTTAGGTAATATGCATAAAAAGCAAAAGGAGAAAAGAAATCCATACAAATCGGGAATGACACATAAAGTTCCAATATTAGGAATGATAACGAGAGATACAGGAAAAGTACATTTAGAAGTCCTACCTCATGCTAATGGAGAAAATATTAAACCAATATTATTCAGTAAAATAGATAGTAAAAGTAGTGTGATAACAGATGGTTTTGGCGGATATAGTGGAATCGGAAAATATTTTGAAGAACACATTAAAATGAATCACGAAAAGAAAATATGGAACATTGAAAATTTTAGTTTAAGTAAAATTGAAGGCTTTTTTACTTTAATCAAAAGAGCTGTTTTTGGACAATATCATAAAATAAGTAAAAAGCACATCCAAAGCTATATGGATGAAATAGCTTTCAAGCAAAACTATTCAAATGAAAACGCTTGGGATGCCTTAATTAATAGGGCTTGTGCTTTTTAATAGGAAATTACCCCTTGAGGAGGGGCAGGGGAGGTGACAAGATAAAATAATTATCACCTCCCTCGATCCCTCCTCAAGGATGGAAGTGTAATCCTCTATTAATTAAGTATTAAACATTCATCATTAACCATTATTACACAAGTCCAAACTGCGTAAAATGGTGTGTAACGTGTTTTGAATGTAGACGTGTCCATTGAGCGTGATTCAGAGGACCATAATATGGGTGAATGTGCGTTAATTCTGGATTCGATTCGTATAGTTCTTCAAATTGCAAGTAGATATCAACGTATTCGTCTACTGCTAATTCCAATTCCTCGTGTCTCAAAGGGGTGTCTGGTAAAGCAAATGGAACTTGAATGTCTTTTGCCATTGGTTTATCAGAATCTAAAAAGCGTAACATTCCTGGGATTTTATCTTCAGGAATCACTAAAGATTGAGGGTTTCCACCGCAAGCAATTAAAAGCGTATCTGTAAGGTGTTCGACCATGCGTTGTGCAGTCATGCTACCCCAAAGAGGTTTTGTTTCTGCTGTTAATTTGTCAAAATAAGGTAAAAGTGTTTCTAATTCGGTGTGCAAAAACATAGGTTTATTTTTTGCCTACTAAGATATTAAGACTTTTTGGTACTACCTGAATATTTAGTTCTTTTCTTACTTGAAACGGTTCACCATCGTAATGTGCCATTTGTTGGTCGATGATGATTCGCGCTTTTTCAACCGGTATGATTTCGGTAAATTTCGATTTATGACTTGTTTTTTTGAAGAAATGATAAGCCACAGAAGGCGCTTTCCAAAATGCGAAAGGTTTTAACAAACACAATTCGATTTTACCATCCGTAACGCTTGATTGAGGAGAGATGCAAAATCCGTTTCCAAATTCAGATGCATTTGCAACGGTGCAAAGAACAACAGGTATATCTCGTTTGATATTAGGTAATTCGATGCTAATTTGAATCGGTTTGAATGAATAAAATTCTTTAGTAATTAATTTTACATAGTTCCAAAAACCTCTCTTTGCTAATTTATTGAATTTATCAGCAATCAATGCATCAAAACCATAGCCACCAACACCTAAAAACGGTTTGTCATTAACCAAAACAGTATCCATAACAATAGAATGCATTTGGTTAATGGATTGAATTGCTTGAGGAAGTTTTAACGGAATATGTAAATGACGAGCAAGTCCATTTCCAGAACCAGCAGGTAAAATTGCTAATGCTGTTTTCGTTCCGATCAAAGCGGTTCCAACTTCGTGAACTGAACCATCTCCACCAACAGCACAAACGATATCAATTCCTTTTTTGGAAGCTTCAAAAGCGATTTCCTTGGCGTGTTTGGCGTATTTGGTATAGTGAATTTCGTAATCAAATAGGCTATGATCCAAATACGTATCAATTAAAGCAGGCAAGTTTTTTTTCTTGCTTGTTCCAGAGATTGGATTAATGATGAAGTAAATGCTCTTTTTCATACGCCGTAGTTTGATTGTGAATCAAATCTCGGTTGTATCTCTGTATGATTGCTTTCAATCTTTTTTCCATTTTTTTAACCTCTTTGGTATAGAAACGGAGCGAGTCAACCGACTTTTTGCTTCTCGAATCTATACTTAACAAATTTCGTGCCCTTTCTTGTGAAAAAGTTAAAAGTTTATGGTTAAAAAAGTAATGATAGGTCCCTTCTAGGTAGTTAATTGCTTCTTTATTAGTTTTTTGATAGTAAGAATTTCCATAAGAATAAAATTTCGTTTTTTGATTCAGTAAATCGAGAACCGTAGGGAAAATATCGATTTGTTGAAAAATTTGCTTTTCTTTAGATGGTTTTATATATCCTTTTGGATGATAAAAAACGATTGGAATTTGATACATTTTTTCCCGTGTATTAAACAAAGGGTCATTACTAGCTGGAGTATGGTCTGCACACAAAACAAATAGTGTGTTATTAAACCAAGATTGTTTTTTTGCTGTTTCAAAGAATTTTTTCAATGAGTAATCTGCATAACTAATCGCTTCACAAATCGGTTCTTTCCCTTTTTTTAATTTTCCTTTCATGTGAGGAGGAATATAGAAAGGATGATGGGAAGAAAGGGTGAATAATCCAGCGATAAAAGGTTGTTTTATTGTGGTTAATTGTTTTGCTGACCACGGAGTAAAATATTCATCTAAAATCCCCCAATTTTGGTCGTAATGCGCCTCGTTATTGTATTCACTTCTTCCAAAATATTTTTCTATTCCTGCTTGGCTAGCAAAACCATCAAATTTCATTGAACCATTCGTAGCCCCGTGAAAAAAGGCCGATGAATATCCTTGTTTTTTTAATATTTGAGGCAATGCTTCAATTTTATTATTTCCATATTGAGATGATATATAAGGATAGTCCATCAATGAGGGGATACCAGCAAAAATTGCCGGAAGTGCTTCGATTGATTTTTTACCATTTGATATCCCATTTGGAAAAAAAAGACTTTCATTTGCCAGTGAATCAAAAAACGGAGTGTAGGAAATTTTTGCTCCAGCTGCACCTACCCATTCATTCCCAAAACTTTCCAAAATGATAATCATTACATTGGTTTTTTCTGGAAGTAAGTTTTGTGGAGCAGATGTTTTTATGGGATTAAAGAGTGATTTTTCTGTTTGAATGGAGAAGTAATGTTTTTCTTCTAACCCTTTTTTATTCCATGATTTAAGAATAGTAAAAGGAGTATTTAAAACAAATGCTGTATTTTCTACAGAAGTAAATTGAGAGGCATCAATCGGACTAGTCGGTTTAAGTACCCAGCCACCACGACCAATGAAGACTAATAAACAAAGGGTTAAAACGTAAGTAATCCAAGCGAAAAGTGGTTTTTTAGGTTGATAATTTTCAACTTTTGTTTTCCGATAAACCCAAGTTGCTAACCATATAAATCCGATAAATAAAATCATCACAAACCAAAAGTCTTTAAAATAAGAACCTATTTGTTCTGTAATATCATTTCCACCCTGAACCATATCAAATAAATCAATGGTTGATCTTTTTTTCGTAAATCGATAGTATTCAACATCTACTAAATTGAAAAACAATATGAATACATTCAGTAATAAAAAAAGAACGTAATTTATTACGTAGAAAAACTTTTGATTTTGAATGCGAAGTGGTAAAAGACAAATAGCAAGAATAGGAAGACTGATTAGCGACAATGTGATAGCATCAAACCAGATTCCAACAAACCAGTCAGCAAATAAAATTTCAATAAAATCAGCCTTGTTTGAAATTAAAAATACGATTCGTGTAGCAGTCATTAATAATAACAACCACAACAAACGAAGTCCCCAAGATTGAAAAGGAGTTTTTTGTGATGATGAGGTATATGAATTCAAATCGTTCAAAGCATCACAAAAATAGAGAATATCCAGTGAGATTTATCAATATTTAACAAACTTATTGATTATCAAAGTAAGTAGAATTTATACATTTGAAATAATTAATTTTAATACAATGAGAACAAATCACGAAATAGACTACGAAATTTTAGGGGAGGAAATGCAATGTGTGGAGATTGAGTTGGATCCACAAGAGACTGTAGTTGCCGAACCCGGCGCTTTTATGTATATGGACGAATCCATTCAGATGGAAACTATTTTCGGAGATGGCTCTAATCAAAACAGTGGTATTTTTGGGAAGTTATTTAGTGCTGGAAAACGTTTGTTGACAGGTGAAAATTTATTCATGACAGCGTTTACTCACACAGGTTATGGAAAAGCAAAAGTTGCCTTTGCATCGCCTTATCCAGGGAAAATCATACCATTAGATTTACATGCATTAGGAGGAAAAATCATTTGTCAAAAAGATGCCTTTTTATGTGCAGCCAAAGGAGCTTCAGTAGGGATTGAATTTCAACGTAAATTAGGAACGGGATTGTTTGGGGGAGAAGGATTTATTATGCAAAAGATTGAAGGTGATGGAATGGCTTTTTGTCACGCCGGTGGTCACATCATTCGTCGTAGACTACAACCAGGAGAAGTGTTAAAAATTGATACAGGTTGTATCGTTGCCTATACACAAACCATTGATTATGATATACAGTTTGTAGGAGGAATCAAAAATACGTTTTTTGGAGGTGAAGGAGTTTTCTTTGCAACGTTGAGAGGACCAGGTGAAGTATGGTTACAAACTTTACCAATTTCTAGGTTAGCATCACGCGTATTAGCATATGGTAGTCCTGGAGGAAGAAAAGAAGAAGGTGGAATTTTAGGAGGGTTAGGGAACCTTTTTGATGGAGATGGTATCTAAATCTTTATGCATTAACATTATAAATCCTTCCTAACGGAGGGATTTTTTGTTTTAATTAAATCCTAATGCTTAATTTAAAAACTTAAAGATATATTTGTTTTTATTTAATTAATATTCATGGTTGCAATTGTAATATCACTTTTTGTTATCGGTTATTTATTTATCACATTCGAGCATTTTACTAAAATCGATAAACTTATACCAGCTTTATTGATGATGACCCTTTCTTGGGCTTTTATCTCTATGAATATAAATGAGATCCAAACTTGGTTTGATTCTCTAAAGAATGGGTTCAGTGATATTTCATATTTTAAGTTACATAACAAGCGTGAATTATTGAATGATACATTGCTTCATCATTTTGGTAAAACAGCAGAAATTTTAATCTTCTTAATGGGTGCGATGACGATTGTTGAATTAATAGATCATTTTGATGGTTTTCAAGTATTTCAGCGGTATATTTCAACCAATAAAAAGTATAAATTGCTTTGGATAGTCAGTATCATTTCTTTTTTCTTGTCTGCGATCATCGATAATTTAACAGCAACCATTGTGATGATTACGATTTTAAGAAAGATTGTTTCTGATAAAGAAATGCGTTGGTGGTATGCAGGTTTTGTGATCATTGCAGCCAATGCTGGAGGGGCATGGACACCTATAGGTGATGTGACAACTACCATGTTGTGGATAGCAGGGAAGGTATCTACAGCTAAATTGGTGTTGTTTCTGTTAGTACCTTCTATGATTTCTTTAATTTTTCCGTTAGTGATTGCAAAGTTCATGAAAGTATTTCATGGTAATATTGACAAAAGTGAAAGTCAACTTAAATTAAAAAAGAATAGTGTTTTTATGTTGGTAGTTGGTATCTTGGCGATTGTGTTTGTTCCTGTTTTTAAAACAATTACCCATCTACCTCCCTATGTTGGAATGATGTTTTCTTTGTCGATTTATGCTATCGTTTCTGAAGTTATGAGTAAGCGCATGATTAAGTTAACTTATGGAAAACAAACAGAAGAAATAGTTCATCATAGTCCCACTTTAAGGGCAATTTCTAAAATTGAAATGACGTCAGTTTTATTTTTTTTAGGAATTTTGATGACCGTTGCTTCAATGGAAACATTAGGAATAATTCATAATTTAGGAGAGCAGGTTAGCAATACTTTGCCCGAATGGTTGTTTGTATTTTTAATAGGTGTATTTTCAGCAATTGTTGACAATGTACCATTAGTTGCTGCAAGTATAGGAATGTTTACCCAACGTATAGATGCATCTGTATGGCATATGATTGCATATAGTGCAGGTACGGGGGGAAGTCTCTTAATCATTGGTTCTGCTGCTGGTGTGGTGGTTATGGGGTTAGAACAAATTTCGTTCGGTTGGTATTTTAAAAGAATTGCACCACTTGCATTAGCAGGGTTTGTTTTGGGATTTTTTGCTTTGATGCTAATAATTTAAATTTTTAGTTGAATAATTAAAAATCTACTAATTTTTATTTGTTTGGGCTGCGATTAGATATATTGTTTTGAATGTAATTAACTATTTTTCAAAACTAAGAGTGTAATTAAATTTATGAAGCATTATAATAAATACATAATAATAATAATTAGTTATTTCAATATAGCTATAAATTATGGTCAGCAAAAGTTAACGCATAAGCAATTTATTTATTTGTCTGCTTCGTTAGTAGGTGCATCAGTAGGTTTTGCTTCTATTGTTTTGAAACAATTATTACATTCTATTTTCGACTTTATTTCGGAAAATACTTTTTTTAATTCCTCTTTGTTTTATGGTACACTCCCTGTAATCGGAATTTTAGCTACGGTATTATTAACTTCTTATTTATTTCGAAATAAAAAATTAATTAAAGGACTATCAGGATTATTATATCTAGTTCATAAACGTTCAGGGTTGGTTCCACGTATTCAAATGTACTCTCAAATTTTAACAAGTTCACTTACTGTTGGTTTTGGTGGATCTGCTGGAGTTGAGGCGCCAATTGTTGTTACTGGTGCTGCCTTTGGTTCTAATTATGCTAGGAGATATAAATTATCAAAAAAGGAACGTATGTTGCTTTTAGCAGCAGGAGTAGCGGCAGGAATAGGAAGTGCATTTAACGCTCCAATTGCTGGGGTACTATTTACGTTAGAGGTATTAACTTTAGATGTGACTGTTTCTGCTTTTATACCATTAATCATTTCAGCCGCATCAGGAGCATTAATTTCTAAAATTTTTCTTTCAGAAAATGTGATTTTAGCTTTTTATCATCAAAAACCTTTTGATTATTCTAACACCTTTTTTTATTTGATTCTAGCTACCTTCACAGGTTTATTTTCGGTTTATCATAATCGTGTTTTTCATAAAACAGAACATTTATTAAGCAGTTGGAAGATTTCAAAATTTACAAAAGCTATTCTAGGAGGCTTGTTATTATCCTTAATCATTTTGGTTTTTCCATCTTTATTTGGAGAAGGGTATGCCGCAATTCGCTGGATCTCTTCTGGGAATGAATATAAATTATTGAACAATAGTTTTATAGGTAATTATTTCCATACGGATTGGTTCATTGTGTTATTTGCGCTTTTCATACTTTTTTTGAAACCAGTTGCAACAGCTATT
The DNA here is from genome assembly GCA_046304235.1 of Crocinitomicaceae bacterium. Classification (GTDB taxonomy): domain Bacteria; phylum Bacteroidota; class Bacteroidia; order Flavobacteriales_D; family Crocinitomicaceae; genus CANHVK01. Next base: position 26,763 of record JBKCEW010000149.1, read on the forward strand.
ACCTTGGGTAGTGGAGGCAATGGAGGCAATTTTGCTCCTTCTTTGTTTGTAGGCGGTTTTTTAGGGTTTTTAGTTGCTAGAATGATTAATTTATTGTTTGACATTGATTTACCTGAAAGTAATTTTGTTATGGTTGGAATGGCTGGTATTTTAAGTGGTCTCTATCATGCCCCACTGACAGCCATATTTTTAATTGCTGAAATTACGGGTGGTTATGGATTAATTTTACCTCTGATGCTCGTTTCATCATTGAGTTTTGGAATTTCTAAGTATTTCGAACCTTATTCTTTGGATACTAAAATCTTTGCAAGATTAGGGGAGGTAATAAGTTCTAATAAAGATGAACAGGTTCTATCGGGTATACATATCTCAGAGATTTTAGATAAAAACTTTCATGTTTTGTATGAAAATCAAACATTAAAGCAAGTAATTTCTATCTTGAAAAGTTCGAAATATTCCATTTTTCCAGTAAACGATCTTCAAGGAAATTTTGTTGGTGTAGTCACAATTGATTCAATGAAAGAGGTTCTTTTTGAAAATCAATTATATGACACATTATTAGTTTCTCAGTTTTTATTAAAGCCTGAGCAAATTATTGATAATGAGATTTCCATAGAACAAGTATTGGCATTTATGGATAAATATGATTATTGGTTTGCACCAGTGGTTATAGCATCCGAATTTAAGGGATTTGTTTACAAAAATGATATTTTAACGAATTATCGATATCGTTTAATGAATGATATCATTGAATAGTGATTATTTAAGTAGAATTTAAGTATTAGTTTAAGGTTTCTTTATCTCAAAAATTTAAAGTAGATACAAACATTTAAGTATTAATAAAACAAATTTAGGAAGTAGTTTATTAAACCTATCAGTTTCTATTTTTGTTTTAAAAATTTTATATGAATATACCAATATTAAAAGAATGGGCTTTAAAAAAATCTAAGTATTTTAAAAACAAATATTTAGTAGCCTTTTTGTTGTTCTTTTTTTATGGTATGTTTTTAGATGACAACGACATATTTGATATGATTAAGGATCAAATAACTTTAAGTAAATTAAACCATGAGAAGGAATTGATAGTTAAAAAACTGAATAAAACGAAGTTCATTTTAAAACAACTACGATATAATTCAGAACTTGAAAAATATGCCCGGGAAAACAAATTGTTTAAACGCGACAACGAGGATATTTTTATAATTACTTATAAGTAAATAGCTAATCATTAACTCTGTAAGGATCGCACAAGTGCATATTTCCTTTTTGATTAAAAAAAGATAAATCATTTAAATTCTGAATAACCACACCTGGAAAATAGTAGATAGCAATTTGAATATAATTGTACTTGTATTTAGCCATTCGCATAGCGCCTTCTTGACAAAGTCCTACACCATGACCATACCCTCTTCCGCGTACTAAAACTTCCTCTCCGTCTAAATAGTTAGTGAAAAACGTGGATTTTAGTTTAAATTGTTGACGAATATCCCTCAAGGGTATCCCTAAAATTGGATGATGATAATATGCTAAACGTTCATCTTGTTTGAAATTATAAAGCATTGGACCATAGATGCTATCGTTAATCGGGTAATTATATTTCTTAACCAAAAATTCACCCCATTCCAGTTTAGGTATTCTTTTTTCCCATGCTGCTTGTTTTGTATAAATACAAAAAGTGTCTTTAAACGTATTTAAATAAGGGATACTATTATTCCAAATATAATCTGGTTCACTCGTTTGTCCTCCACAATTAGCGTGGAAATATGCATCAACTAATTGTCCCTGTCTATCTTTCATTACAACACCATCTGTTTCAAATACTGCATTTTCGATAGTCCTTGTAAATCGAAGCATAGAATGATATGCTTGACAATGAACACGATCGCATAAATCAAATCCTTCTTTATTGTGTTTGGTTTTGTATTTGAGAGCATAGGTCCGGCTCATAAGTGCTTGTACTTTGTAATATTCGATGTCTTTACCACCGCCTCCTTCTGATTCTACTACACCGCAGAGATAGTTGTTCATATCTACCACATTAACAATAGTTAAACCTTTTTCACCTGGGGTTATTTCAAAGTCATTTTTATATTTTCGATCTTTTACTTGTGGATTTTTTGGGGTGAGGGTAATGCTTGAATTTGCTTGTGTTTCTATTAGATTTATTTTACTGAATTTTCCCTGCGATTGTACACCTATGAAAAGTTCAATTTTTTTATCACTACTTTGCACTAAATCAACAAATTCGTTTTGAAGAATGGCTCCTAAATCAGATGTGTCCCCAAAAACAGAATAACTAAAACCATTATTGGAAAAAGTGATGCGTTTTATATCATAGTCTCGGTATACACCAATGCGTATTTGTTGAGAAAATAAACTATTTCCTAACAAACAAAAAATCAATGACCAAAACCAATATTTCACCTTGTAAAAATACAAATTACAAAATTATTTTATTTACATATAGATGCTGCCACCTTTCCACTCGCACTTCCATTTCCTAGAAGTTCGATTAGGTATTCATATTCTTTGAGTTGTTTTTCTCTTTTTTTACCTCCAACCAACAAAGTGTTCAACTCTTCTCTAATCAATGTTGGGTTACATTCGTGTTGAATTAATTCTCTCACGACTTCTTTATCAAAAATTAGGTTCACCAAAGAAATAAATTTGATCTTTATCAATCGTTTTGCGATAGCATATGATACTGGAGAAGCAATGTAGCAAACTACTTGCGGAACCTTAAATAAGGCTGTTTCAAGCGTTGCTGTACCTGAAGTTACTAAAGCGGCTTCTGCATTTTCTAATATATCATAGGTTTGTCCAAATAAAATGGTCGCCTCCCGATTTTTAATAAATGGTTTGTAAAAATCTAAATCTAATGAAGGTGCTCCAGCAATCACAACTTGATAATTGTCTAAATTTTTAGTTGAATCTAACATTACTGGAAGTTTAGCGCTAACTTCTTGCCTTCTACTTCCTGGTAAAAGTGCAATGATGGGTTTGTCAGAAAGATGATTTTTTAACTTAAAATCTAGTTCTTTATTTGGTTCGTTTTTATAGTTATGAATGGCATCAATCAGAGGGTTTCCAACATACTCAACAGGGTAATTGTATTTTTTGAAAAATTCAGTTTCAAAAGGAAAAATAGTAAAGAGCGTATCGACATATTTAATGATTTTATAAACACGCTTTTCTTTCCAGGCCCATACTTTTGGAGAGATATAGTAATATACTTTGATGTTCTGTGATTTTGCCCACTTTGCGATGCGTAAATTAAACCCAGGATAATCTATTAATACGATTGCATCAGGTTTAAAATCAACAATATGTTGTTTACACAATTTAAAGTTTTTAAAAATTTCACCTAAGTTTTTAATTACTTCGATGAAACCCATAAATGCTAATTCTTTATAGTGTTTTAGAGGCTTTATATCAGCAGCTTTTTCCATTAAATCACCACCCCAAAAAGCGAGTTTAATCGATTGATTTTTTTGTTTTAACGCTTTGATCAGATTTGATCCATGTAAATCGCCAGAGGCTTCCCCTGCAATTAAAAATAATTTCATTATTGCAAGAAGTTATTGTAAATGATATAAGGAACATAGGCTGCAGAGCCAAGAATAACTCCTGTAGTGAAATTATAATTGCGTTTATTCATTGACCAGTAAAACCAGATGAGGTTTGGGACAACGGCTAGTGAAATCATTTTTCCTCGATACTGCTTGTTATACAAGAATTTATCAAAGTAATCATCGAAACCCAAGATATTAGAATGATCAATCCAAGTAAAGATATACATCACGATAGGGGTAAATATAATCACTGAAATTAGGGCGATTAATAACCCAAATGTGTGTTGTCTATTCCAATAACGTAAGTTCATAAATAATTAAAATTGAAGTATATAATTTGTTTTCTTTTCAAAACCAACGGTTGTTTCTGGTCCATGACCGGAATAAATAATTGTTTGTTCGGGTAGGGTAAAAAAGCGGTTGTGAATAGTTTGTTTCAACGTTTCTAAATCTCCTCCAGGTAAGTCAACTCTTCCAAAACTCCCTTTGAATAAAATATCACCGCTAATTGCAAAATGATTTTCTTCTGAATAGAAAGCAACATGTCCTGGAGCATGTCCTGGTCCGAAAATCACTTTGAAGTTTAAATTATCAAAGGAGATTACCTCATTGTCTTTTAAAAATTTAGTTGGTTGAGGTGATGGTGTAAATCCTTGTATTCCGTATACTTGTGCAGATCTTTCTCCACGTTCTAGTACAGGTAAATCAAGTTCATGGATGTAGTAATCTACCTTATATTTATTTAAAATAAATGCATTTCCAAAAATATGATCTATATGGCAATGTGTACTTAGCAATGCCTTAATTTCAAGATTATTTGATTCAATAAAATCGACTAATTGTTGTTCTTCATATGAGTTTGAGCAACCTGGATCAATAATTACGGCTGTTTTTTCCTCGTTATAGGCTAAGTAGGTATTTTCCTGAAAAGGACCGAAGGTGAATGATTGAACGTGAATTTTCATATTTTTCGATTGATTTTTCAAAAATAATCAAATTACAACTACAATTCTGCTGATTTTTTAAGGTTGTTTAACATTTCAATGCGTATAAATATTGAATTTCATGAAATATAAGCGTGATTGATTATTTACATTTGTGCAAAAGATATCTAATAGTTATGAAATATATTTTAATGTTTTTTATCGCTTTGTTCTCTGTGTCTTGCGGGGTAAAAGTTCCTTTTACTGAGGATATCAAGAAAGAATACAATCTTGATGAAGCTGAAAATATGAAAAAAGTTCAGTTTTATACTTCAGCTACTATCGTTTTAGAAAAAAGTATTTTAAGAGGAAGTAAAGCGAAAACAGAAGATGGTACTTTGGTAAACAGTAAGAATAAAATTCAAGATCGTATTATTATTCCATTGAATACAAAATGTATTTTTGATTCTTATGATGCAAGTGGAAATGTTAATATTCGTTTTGAATTAGGTCCTAATAAGACAATTAAATTTGGTATTCGAGAAAATCAAGTTACTGGTCGTTACTATTTCATTGCAAGTAATTGGGATTATGAAAAAGGAGGTGAAGTACAGTACGGTGGAGAAACCTATTATGCTTCATCAAATTCTGCTAATGCATTTTTATTGGTAGTTATTAAAAAATTACAAAAAACAAGACGTAAAGATCGTGTTGTTAAAGGTTTAAAAGTATAGCCATAAGTCAATAGTTTTTAGTCAATAGTCATTAGTAGGTCATTATGGATTATCAAGCGGTAAAAGCATTACATATCATTTTTGTTGTCAGTTGGTTTGCTGGACTTTTTTATATGGTCCGTTTATTTATTTACCATGTTGAAACGAAAGATAAACCCGAAAATGAAGCAAAGATTTTGACGGATCAGTTTAAAATTATGCAACACAAGTTGTGGTGGATTATAACAACTCCATCCATGGTGTTGACAGTTGTTTTTGGTGTTTGGATGTTTGTTTTGAATCCCTATCTGTTAGAACAACCATGGATGCATATTAAATTGACGTTTGTAGTTTTACTTTTGATTTATCATTTTATATGTCAACGCACAATGAACCAATTGAAGCGTAATGAAATTAGTTGGTCTTCCACTCAGTTACGTTTATGGAATGAATTAGCAACGTTGTTTTTAGTTGCAATTGTTTTCCTCGTCGAAATGCAATCAACTTTAAGTTGGATAGGAGGCATTTTTGGATTTTTTGGCGTTGGAATTACCTTGATGATTGCAGTCAAATTATATAAGAATTATAGAAATAAAAAGAAATAATGATGAACGATTACACTAATTTGTTAGTTGAGCAAGAAAATAAAATTCAATGGATTACTATCAATAGACCTAATCAATTGAATGCACTAAACAAAGTTACAATTGACGAATTGCATCATGCAATTATTGCCGCAAATCAAAATAGTGAGTTGCGTGTGATTGTATTAACTGGTTCTGGAGAGAAATCATTTGTAGCAGGTGCAGACATCAAAGAATTTGCTGATTTTACACCTGAACAAGGAAAAAATTTAGCGAGAGAAGGACAAGAAAAATTGTTTAATGTGATTGAGCAAAGCAATAAACCTGTGATTGCTGCCGTTAATGGTTTTGCATTGGGTGGAGGCTTGGAGTTAGCAATTGCGTCACACATTCGTATTGCTACAACTAATGCCAAATTGGGTTTACCTGAAGTTTCATTGGGTGTTATTCCAGGTTATGGAGGAACGCAACGCTTGACGGCTTTAGTTGGAAAAGGAAAAGCAAACGAAATGATTTTTACAGCCGGAATGATTGGTGCAGAAGAGGCATTACGTTGGGGATTGGTTAATGATGTGTGTGAACCTGTAGAATTGAAAGAACGAGTTGAAAAATTGGCATCTAAAATTTGTGCAAATTCTTCAACAGCAATTGAAAGCGCTATAAGAGCAGTTAATGCACAAGATACAGATGGCGTGAATGGTTTTGAGGTAGAAATTGATGAGTTTGGAAAATGTTTTGGAACTCCTGATTTCGTTGAAGGAACTACTGCATTTTTAGAAAAAAGAAAACCAAATTTTTAAGAACTATTGAATCCGTTAAAAAAACTACTAGGGCAAACTGCAATTTATGGTCTATCAAGTATCGTTGGTAGGCTGTTAAATTATTTGTTGGTTCCTCTATATACTTATGTTTTTGCGGATCCATCAGACTATGGTGTTGTTTCGGAGTTATATGCTTATGTTGCCTTTCTGGTGGTGTTTTTAACCTTCGGAATGGAAACTACTTTTTTCCGATACATAAAAGAAAAGACGGATAAAGAAACCGTTTTCAGAAATACGTTTTTGACTGTGTTGGTAATAAATGTCTTGTTTTTCTTAATTGGAGTATTTTTCTTACAAGAAATCGCGGATTGGTTGTTATATCCAAAACATAGCGAATATGTATTTCTTCTATTAATTATAGTTTGTGTTGATGCTTGTTCGAGTATCCCATTAGCACGTTTACGATCAGAAGAAAAAGCCAAACAATTTGCTGGCATACAGGTAGCATCCATATTAGTAAATATTGGACTGAATTTACTTTTTATGTTAACTATGTTCAACAAAGACCATCCTGAACAAGGGGTGTTGTATATACTCATTGCGAATTTGATTTCTGCTGTGGTTAAGCCCGCCTTATTATATAAATATTTTCTTCAACTACGTTTTAAGTTTGATATTGCATTAGGTAAAGAAATGTTAGTCTATGCTTTACCTCTTGTTGTTGCTGGATTTGCAGGAATAGTTAATGAAACATTAGATAGAGCGATGCTTAAAAAAGTACTCTTTGAAAATGGACATACAATTGAAGATGCTACAGCGCAAGTAGGTATATATTCGGCAGTTTATAAATTGGCGATGTTAGTATCAATTTTGCTTCAAGCTTATCGTTATGCTGCGGAACCTTTTTTCTTTTCACAGGCAAAAAATCAGGATAAAAATAAACTCTACAGTAAGTTGATGAATTATTTTGTGGCGACTGTGTGTTTGGTATTCCTTGTTGTTTCGTTAGACATAGATATTTTCAAGCATTTTATTCGTAATGAAAGTTATTGGGTTGGATTAGGTGTTGTGCCGATTTTATTGCTGGCAAATGTATTTTTAGGAATTTATTACAACCAAAGTATCTGGTACAAACTTTCTGGTCAAACGAAGTTCGGTGCTTACATTTCAATCGGTGGAGCCATTTTAACTATAACTATTAATTGGATTTTTATTCCTACTTATGGCTATTGGGCATGTGCTTGGGCTACCTTGATTGTTTATGCCTCACAAATGATTGCTTCTTATATACTTGGGCAAAAATATTATCCGATTAAATACAATTTACGTAAGTTTTTCTTTTATATGATTCTTGCAATGGTATTGTTTTTCATTTGTAAAGGATTGGATATTCAAAGTCTTAGTATGCGATTAATTGTTCATAATCTCTGTATTGGTTTATTTGTTTGGTTTGCTTGGAAGTTAGAGAAACCGACAAAAGCAGTGGGGTGATCTTTAATTTTGTAATCAAAAACCTTTCTTTTCTCTTTCATCTTATCATCTTTTCTCTTAACTTAAATAAGAAAAGAGAATATGACAACGTATGAATTGGGAGTTTTCGGGGAAGAATTAGCCCGTAATTTTTTAGCAGAAAAAGGCTATAAACATTTGGAATTCAATTACCGATTAGGACATTTGGAGGCGGATATTATATCGCTTTTTGAAAATCAAGTCGTGGTTACAGAAGTAAAAACGAGACAAACCGCAGAGATAGGGGAACCTTGGAGGGCGGTGACACGTGCTAAACAAAAACAAATCATCAAAGTGGCTAATATGTTTGTGAAAGAAAGACAAATTAGTTTACATACCCGTTTTGATATTATTTCTATTGTTCACAATCAATTTCGAACAGAAATAGAGCACATTGAAGATGCTTTTACAACGGTGTAAAAATTAGTATGTCTATAATCACATTGGAATATTTATTTTTGTTTCGAAAATTTAAAACTTATGAATACAACTCTTCGATTTGTTATTGTTTTTGCGGTGCTATTAGCAAGTGCTTGTGGGTTGATAGATCCAAGAAATAAAGGCAAAGGGATTAATTTATTACCTCTTTCAGCTGACAAAAATTTTGGAAAACAAGCTGATCTACAAATATCCTCCGATCCAAAGAATTATCCTTTGTTAGATCCAAATCGTTATGCAGAGGTGTATGCTTATGTGAATAAAGTAAGAGATAATATATTCGCATCAGGAAAAGTAGACTATAGAAATGAATTTGAATGGAAAATTAAAATCATCCACGACGATAAAACCCTCAATGCTTTTTGTACTCCCGGAGGATACATTTATGTATATACGGGGATTTTAAAATTTTTAGATAGTGAAGATCAGTTTGCTGGTGTACTTGCACATGAAATTGGTCATGCTGACATGAGACATTCAACTCGTCAAATTACTACGATGTATGGATTGACCTTTGTTGCAGATGTTGCCCAATTGATTTTATTAGGACAAACAAGTCCAACAATTTCACAGCTTTCAACTTCTTTAATCGGATTAAAATTTTCTCGAAATCATGAAACAGAGGCAGACCAACGATCTGTTCTTTATTTATGTGGTACTCAATATAAGGCAAGCGGTGCTGCTGGTTTTTTTGAAAAGTTAGAAAAGCAAGGTCAAGGTGGAAAGGTTCCTGAATTTTTGAGTACACACCCAAATCCTGAAAATCGAATAGAGCATTTTCATAATGCGGCTTTAACGATGGGTTGTCAAGGGAAAAGTGACTTCAAAGAGGCCTACAGAGCGATGCTTTCAAAACTACCTAAATAGGATATAATGATTTTATATTTAGATAATTACCATTTTATAGATACCAATAAAGGATTAGACATTTCAATTCCTTTATCGAATGATGAAAAAAATCCCTTGGCATGGTATGTGGATAAGCCTGTTTTTGAACCAGTTCGAGTAGAGGAATTTGTGGGGTTGGTTTCCGAGGGAGCGAGTACTAATTTTAGGAATATCTTTTTTAATCCGCATGGTCATGGTACGCATACGGAATGTTTAGGTCACATTACAAATGATATACATTCGATAAATAAAAATCTGAAAGAAGCATTTTTCACAGCGGAGGTGATTACAATTTCTCCTGAAAAAAGATGGAACGAGCAGGATCAAGTGTGGGATGAGGTGATTTCTAAAGAACAAATCGAAAAAGCAATTACTTCAGAACGAGTAGATGCTGTTGTTTTGAGAACAACTCCGAACGAGATTACGAAAAAACATAAAAATTACTCTTCAACTAATCCTCCTTATTTAGATGTGGATTGTGTTGAGGTGTTGAATAACAAAAAAGTAAAACATTTTTTAATCGATTTACCTTCTGTTGATAGAGAAAATGATGAAGGTAAATTGTTATTTCACCATGCATTTTGGCAAGTACCTAACAATCCACAATTTGATAAAACCATCACGGAATTTATTTATGTTTCAGATGAAATTCAAGACGGACGTTATATTTTAAATTTGCAAACAGCACCTTTTGAAAATGATGCGACACCAAGTCGTCCGGTATTATTTCAAATCCTTGAACGTTAATGTTTCCCGTTCAATTTGACAAGGAATTAGAGGCGCATATTTCGAATGAGTTGTTTCGTTTAAAAACACAACGACAAATAGCCAAAGATTTTGAATCACATGGGTTTAGTTTTAATCCAATATTTTGTGATGAGGTAGTCGATATTCAACAATTATCGGATATAGTATCTGAAGCCTTAATGTATATGGTTGAGAAGAAATCATCTTCATGGCAACCATTATTATACACGATTGATATTTCAGAAAAACTGTACATTCAATATGCTACTTCACAGTCACAAAATTGGATGCAATTATTTGTTTGGGAAGTGATTCGACGTGAAGCACAAAAAGTGTTTTTTAGAGAGAAATATTCAAAGTAAATGATTTCAAATAGGATACTAAGACATTGTGAAAATGGTCATGAATTTTACAAAAGTTCAAATTGTTCAACATGTCCGAGATGTGAAAACGAACGAAAATCGAAAGATGATTTTTTCTCTTTTTTAGTTGCTCCTGCTCGAAGAGCCCTTGAAAGTATAGATGTTAAAACTGTTGAAGATTTAAGTAAATATACCGAAAAAGAAATTTTATCACTCCATGGTATGGGAAAAAGTACCTTGCCTATTTTACATGATTTACTCACGAGTGCAGGACTTAGTTTTAAGAAGTAATTTTTCTTGTAAATAATCGTACTTAAAATTCCCCTAAAAACAATTAATTTGTAACTTCGCCGTTCTGTTAATATGTGCTTAAAACATGGATAAAGTAACATACGTAGGTAATGCAGATGTTTCTGCTATAGATTTTCTATATAAGTCCTACAAGCAAGACCCTGAAAGTGTCGATTTAGGTTGGCAAAAATTCTTCGAGGGTTTCGAATTTGCTCAAACAAATTATGACGAAAAAGGAGATATTCCTGAAAATTTTCAAAAAGAATTTAAGGTTCTAAATTTAATAAATGGCTATCGTACTCGTGGACATTTGTTTACAAAAACAAATCCAGTTCGTGATCGTAGAAAATATGAACCAACGTTAGCAATTGAAAATTTTGGATTGACGGAAGCAGATCTAACAACTGTTTTTCAGTCGGGTTCTCAAATCGGTATCGGTGCTGCCACGTTGAAGGATATTATCGCTCATTTAGAGGAAACTTACTGCCAATCAATTGGTATTGAGTTCATGTACATGAGAGAGCCTGAGCGTTTGGAGTGGATAAAAAATAAAATCGAACTTAAAAATCGCCCTAAATACGATGCTAATCGCAAAGTGGAAATTTTTTCCAAATTAAATCAAGCATCTAGTTTTGAGGCGTTTTTAGGTAAAAAATATGTTGGTCAAAAGCGTTTCTCTGTAGAAGGAGGTGAGGCATTAATTCCAGCATTAGATACGTTGGTTCAAAAAGGTGCTGAACTTGGTGTTGAGTATTTCGTAATGGGAATGGCACACCGTGGTCGTTTGAATACCTTAACAAACATTTTTGAAAAACGTCCTCAAGATATTTTCTCTGAATTCGAAGGAAAAGAGTTCGAATTTGAAGGAAATTTTGACGGAGATGTAAAATACCACCAAGGATATACTTCTGAAATCACTGCTAAAAACGGGAAGAAAGTAGGCTTAACATTGGCTCCAAACCCTTCTCACTTAGAGGCGGTTGACCCTGTGGTTCAGGGTATTGCGAGAGCAAAAATTGACACTCAATATAAAGACGAAAAGAAAGTTTGTACAGTGATGGTACACGGTGATGCTGCTGTAGCAGGTCAAGGAATTGTGTATGAAGTAGTACAAATGGCACAATTAGACGGATATAGAGCGGGTGGTACAATTCACATTGTGGTAAACAACCAAGTAGGATTTACAACAAACTATTTAGATGCTCGTTCATCAACTTACTGTACGGATGTTGCAAAAACCACGTTATGTCCTGTATTCCACGTGAATGGTGATGATGTTGAAGCGGTTTTACAGGCAGTCGAAATTGCAATTGAGTACCGTCAAACATTTGGTAGAGATATCTTTATAGATTTATTATGTTACCGTAAATATGGTCACAATGAAGGGGATGAGCCTAAATTCACGCAACCACATTTATACAATATTATTGCAAAACACCCAAATCCAAAAGACATATATTTAAAACAAATTTTGGCTGAAGGTGCTGTAACTGCTGATAAAGCGAAAGAAATTGAAGAAAAGTATAATCAATATCTAGAAGAGCAACATTTAGCTTCAAAACAAAATGAAAAAGCAATTGTTTGGGATTTCCTAAAAACAACTTGGGAAGGTTACAGACACGGTAAAGCGGAAGATTTTGTGAAGTCAATTGAAACAGGTGTTGACAAAGCACAATTAGAGCAATTAGGACACAAATTAGCTACTCTTCCAGAAGGAAAAAAATATTTCCGTAAGATTTCAAAAATTTTCGAAGACCGTTTAAATGCGGTTAAAGACAATAAATTAGATTGGGGTACTGCTGAAATGTTGGCATATTCATCTTTATTAGTGGAAGGACACCCAGTTCGACTTTCTGGTCAAGATGTGGAGCGTGGTACATTTTCACATAGACATGCGGTTGTTAAAACAGAAGACACAGAAGAAGAAATTACAACATTAAATTTATTAGCTGAAAAACAAGCTGCATTTAGTGTATATAATTCGTTATTATCAGAATATGGTGTGTTAGGTTTTGAATATGGTTATTCATTAGCAACACCGCAAGGATTAACGATTTGGGAAGCACAATTTGGAGATTTCTTCAATGGTGCTCAAATTATGGTGGATCAATTTATTACTGCAGGTGAAGACAAATGGTCAACTCAATCTGGTTTGGTGATGTTATTACCACACGGATATGAAGGTCAAGGTGCAGAGCACTCAAGTGCACGTATGGAACGTTTCTTACAGCAATGTGCGGATGAGAATATCCAAGTGGTGAACACTTCAACTCCTGCAAACCATTTTCACGTATTAAGAAGACAAGTAAAACGAGATTTCAGAAAACCAATGGTTGTTTTCTCTCCTAAAATGTTGTTAAGATACCCGAGTGCGGTGTCAACATTAGAAGAAATGGCAACAGGTTCATTCCAAGAAATCATTGATGATAAAAATGCAAATAGAAATCAAGTTGATACGCTTGTATTTTGTTCAGGTAAATTCTACTATGAGGTTTCTGAAAAAGCAGCTGAGTTAGGAGTTGAAAATATGGCATTTATCCGTATCGAGCAATTATATCCTTTCCCTCAAGAGCAATTTGATGCATTAGTTGCTAGTTATCCTAATGCGAAAAACATTATTTGGGCACAAGAAGAGCCTGAAAATATGGGTGCTTGGAGATACATTGCCATGAAGTTAAGACATTTACCATTGATTGGAATTACAAGACAAGCTTCAGCAGCAGCAGCAGAAGGTTCTTCCTCATTGCATAAAAAACGTTTGGCTAAATTGTTTAGCGACATTTTTGAATATGCAACTATTAACGCGAAATAATAATATTTAAAAAGATATCGTATGTCAGTTTTAGAAATGAAAGTACCTAGTCCAGGAGAATCGATTTCAGAAGTAGAAATCGCAACTTGGTTGGTATCTGATGGTGATTACGTTGAAAAAGACCAAGCAATCGCTGAGGTTGATTCAGACAAAGCAACGTTAGAATTACCTGCTGAACAAAGTGGTGTAATTACGTTAAAAGCAGCAGAAGGGGATGTGGTTGCAGTTGGTCAGGTAGTTTGCTTGATTGACACAGCAGCAGCAAGACCTGAAGGTAGTGCAGCTCCTGTACCTGCAAAAGAAGAAAAAGTGGTTGAGGCAGAGGCTCCTAAAGCAGCTCCAGCTCCATCACCAAATCCGGTGAACGAAAAAACTTCATATGCATCTGGAACACCATCCATTGCAGCAGCAAAAATCATGGCTGAAAACAATGTTCCAGCGAATAAAGTAAACGCTACTGGTAAAGATGGCCGTATCACGAAACAAGATGTAATCGCAGCGATGTCTGCGGGTATCAGCGCTGATGCAGTTCAAGGATGGGGAGGTACACGTGAGCAAAGTCGTGAGAAAATGTCGATGTTACGTCGTAAGATTGCAGAGCGTTTGGTTTCTGTGAAAAACGAAACAGCGATGTTGACTACGTTCAACGAAGTAGATATGAAACCAATTATGGATTTAAGAGCAAAATACAAAGATAGTTTTGCGAAATTCCACGAAGTGAATTTAGGGTTTATGTCTTTCTTTACGAAAGCAGTAACTGAAGCTTTAAATATTTTCCCTGCAGTAAATGCACAAATTGATGGAAATGAAGTTGTTTTCCATAATTATGCAGATGTAGGTATTGCAGTATCATCTCCAAAAGGATTAATGGTACCAGTTGTGCGCAATGCAGAACAAATGACGTTGGCTGAGATTGAACGTGAAATTAAGCGTTTAGCAATCAAAGCAAGAGATGGTAAAATTACACCAGACGATATGACTGGAGGAACATTTACAATCACGAATGGTGGTGTATTTGGTTCAATGCTGTCAACTCCAATCATCAATCCTCCACAATCAGCGATTTTAGGTATGCACAATATCGTTGAGCGTCCTGTAGCGATCAATGGAAAGGTAGAAATTCGTCCTATTATGTATGTAGCGCTTTCGTATGACCATAGAATCATCGATGGTAAGGAATCTGTAGGTTTTTTAGTGAAAGTAAAAGAGATGTTAGAAAATCCAGAAAGAATGATTTTTGGAGGTAAAGACCCGCTACAAGTACTTTTAGGATTGTAAAATTCGACAAGCTCAATGTGACTATATGGTGAGCCGTTGACTGAAAAGTCAACGGCTTTTTTTGTTTATATTTCAGTCTTTAATGTGATTATTTTTTAATCTTTTTCGTTATCTTTAAGTTAAAACAAGATAATGAACATATCAGAAGTAACTATTCAACAACAGATTTTAGTTTTAAGAGGAAAGCAAACATTACTTGATAGAGATTTAGCGAAAATTTATCAAGTCGATACAAAAGTTTTAAATCAAGCAGTAAAGCGAAATATTAATCGATTTCCAGAAGAATTTCGTTTTCAATTAACGAAAGAAGAGATGAAAGAACTGGTCACAAATTGTGACCGGTTCCATTCGTTAAAACATAGTTTGAATTTACCATACGCTTTTACTGAACAAGGCGTTGCTATGTTGTCAAGTGTTTTAAGAAGTGATATTGCTATTCAAGTAAGTATTCAAATTATGAAAGCATTTGTATCAATGCGCCACTCGTTTTTAACGAATCAGGAAATTCATAGCAGAATTTCAAATATTGAATTTAAACAACAATTTACCGATGAAAAGGTAAACCAACTTTTTAAAGCACTCGAAAAAAATGAACTTCCAAAATTCTTTGGAATATTTTATGATGGTGAAATATTCGATGCATATGAATTTGCGCTTCAATTGATAAAAAGTGCAAAATATTCAATTATTTTGATTGATAATTATGTTGATGAGAATACATTGACAATGCTTGCTAATAGAAATGAAATGGTGAAAGCTACAGTGTTTACTTCCCAACTAAATGATAAGCTACAATTAACGTTAGCAAAACACCATGAACAATACCCTCCAATTGAATTAAAACAATTAAAGAAAAGTCATGATCGATTTTTAATTATTGATGAGAATGAACTATACCATTTAGGAGCTTCATTAAAGGATTTAGGTAAAAAATGGTTTGCTTTTTCTAAAATGAATGACTTAACACCTGAATTACTTGAGAGGTTAAAATCAATTTGATTGAAATTGTGTAAAATGAACCTCAGATTAAAAGTTAGAGTCTACATTAAAGATTATTAAGGAATAATATCCAATATATTACAAAACTAAAAAACCGCCACTTAATAAAAGTTGGCGGTTTTTTTATGTCTTATTGAAGTACTTATGATTCGATTTTTTGAACTTGTATAGAAAGTTCTTCTAGTTGTTTATCATCTAAGGTTGAAGGAGCATCAATCATTACGTCTCTCCCTTTATTGTTTTTAGGGAACGCAATGTAGTCACGTATAGAATCGGAACCACTCATCGTCGCTACTAAACGGTCTAGTCCGAAAGCAATACCACCGTGTGGAGGCGCTCCAAATTCGAATGCTTTAAGTAAGAACCCAAATTGTTTTTGTGCTTCTTCAGGGCTAAAACCTAATAATTCAAACATACGCTCTTGAATAGCTCTGTCGTGAATTCTGATCGATCCACCACCTAATTCAACTCCGTTCATAGCAAGGTCATAAGCATTAGCTCTTACTTTTCCTGGCTCTGTATCTAACAATGCAAAATCTTCTGGTTTTGGTGATGTAAAGGGGTGGTGCATCGCATGGTATCTTCCACTTTCTTCATCCCATTCTAATAAAGGAAAATCAATTACCCATAACGGTTTGAAAACATTAGGATTACGTAATCCTAATTCGTTCCCCATATGCAGGCGTAATTCGTTCATTTGCTTGCGCGTTTTCTCTAAACCACCGCACAATACCAGTAACAAGTCACCTTGTTGCATATTTGCTCTTTCAGCCCATAATTTCAATTCTGCAGGACTGTAGAATTTATCTACAGATGACTTTAACGTACCATCATTGTTATATTTCAAGTAAATTAATCCGGTTGCACCAATTTGTGGTCTTTTCACCCAATCTGTTAAAGCATCTAATTGTTTACGAGTATATTCTGAGCAATCTTGAGCATTGATAGCAATCACTGTTTCAGCATTGTCAAATACCGCAAATCCTTTATTTTGAACTAAATCTGTTAAATAAACAAACTCTAATTCAAAACGAATATCTGGTTTGTCAGATCCATATCTTTCCATTGCTTCAGCATAGGTCATGCGAGGGAAATTACCTTCAAATTGAATTCCTCTAACTTCGCTGAATAAATGTTTAACTAAACCTTCGAAAGTATTTAGAATATCTTCTTGCTCCACAAATGCCATTTCGCAGTCGATTTGTGTAAACTCAGGCTGACGGTCAGCACGTAAATCTTCATCACGGAAACATTTTACGATTTGGTAATAACGGTCAAAACCAGACACCATCAACAATTGTTTGAATGTTTGAGGAGATTGAGGTAAAGCATAAAATTCTCCTGAATTCATTCGGCTTGGAACAACGAAATCACGCGCGCCTTCTGGAGTAGATTTGATTAAATAAGGAGTTTCCACATCTAAGAAATCTTTGCTATCTAAGAATTTACGTGTTTCTAAAGCAACACGATTTCTCAAACGTAATTTTTCTTGTACTGGATTTCTTCTTAAATCTAAGTAACGGAATTGTGCTCTTAATTCTTCGCCTCCATCCGTATCGTCTTCAATCGTAAAAGGAGGAACAATAGAAGCGTTTAATATGTTTAGTTGAGAAACTTTAATTTCAATTTCTCCCGTAGGAATGTTTTTGTTTTTAGAAGAACGTTCGATTACAGTTCCTTCCACCTGAATTACGAATTCACGACCTAATTTACGTGCCTGTAAACATAACATTTCGTTTTCTTCCATATTGAAAGCCAACTGAGTTATTCCATAGCGGTCTCTTAAATCTACGAAGGTCATACCTCCTAAATCTCGCGAACGTTGAACCCAACCCGCTAATGTTACTGTTTGATTGCAATTTTCAAGGCGTAATTCGCCACACGTATGTGATCTAAACATAATTCAAAATTTGAAAAACAAAGATAAACAAAAGAGATAGAAAATAGGGGTAAACATATGATGCAAAAACTTTCTTACCTTTGTTTTTATGGATCAAACCCTTGGGAAGGTATATAAATTGTGTAGTCAGAAAATAATTGGTGCTATTTACGAGGATAAAAAAGCCGTAAAACAGTTTCCGTTATTGATTCATTACAAAGTTAATCCTTTACCAGAGTCTGTTCCTTTTCAACTTGTTTTCTCTGCGCCCAAGCGTATTTTTCGAAAAGCACATGATCGAAATAGAATAAAGCGATTGTTACGTGAAACGGTTCGAAAGAATAAGTTAATTTTAGAGACTTTTTTAAATGAACATCAAATTCAAGTGGCGTTATTTTTAGTTTATACAAATAAAGAAGAATTGCCCTATGATGTTCTTTTACGAAAAACAGAACAATTATTTCAAAAATTAATCGTTCAATTAAAAAACGAAATTTAGATGAACAATACAAGGCTAACCTTAACTAAAAAAGTTGTTTTAATAGCAACCTTTCTATTTTCAACCTTAAACGGTTTTTCACAATCGCATAATTTCGAAGTTGTCAAAGGTTTGGAATTGATGGATTTGATTTATCAAAATCTAGATATGCATTTCGTCGATGAACCAAAACCAGGGAAATTATCAAAAGTAGCAATCGATGCCATGTTGAAGGAATTAGATCCTTATACTGTGTATTATCACGAGGCAAACATGGAGGATTACCGAATGATGACTACGGGACAATATGGCGGAGTAGGAGCTTTGATTCGTAAAATGGGCGATTACATCTGCGTTTCTGAACCTTATGAAGGGAATCCGGCACAAAAATCAGGATTAAAAGCAGGGGATAAAATTCTTGAAATTGATGGTAAAAATATGGTGAAAAAACCTTCGGAAGAGGTATCTCAAGCTCTCAAAGGACCAAAGGGAACAACTATTCAAGTAAAGGTTTTACGAAATGAGAAAGATCAACTTGTAATACCAATAACGAGAGACGAGATTAAAATTCCAGATGTACCTTATGCTGAAATTATTGGAAATGGTATAGGCTATATCAAATTAAATAGTTTTACCCAGACTGCTTCAGAGGAAGTTAAAAAGGCCTTTTTAGATTTGAAAGCAAAAGGAATGAATCAGTTGGTTTTTGATTTGCGTGATAATGGAGGAGGTTTATTAATTGAAGCAGTGAAAATTGTCAATTTTTTTGTTCCAAAAGACAAGATAGTAGTTACAACCAAAGGTCGAATTAAAGAGGAAAATCAAGTATATAAAACCCAAGTAGAACCGCTTGACACTGAAATTCCAATTGTAGTATTAATCGATGAAGGTTCAGCATCAGCGAGCGAGATTGTTTCAGGTAGTTTACAAGATTTAGACCGTGCTGTTATTGTCGGTCAAACATCCTTTGGTAAAGGATTGGTTCAAAGAACGTTTGATTTAAAGTATGGTTCCAAAATTAAATTGACGATTGCTAAATATTATACTCCTTCTGGAAGATGTGTTCAGAAATTAGAGTATTATGATAAGGACGAAGATGAACGTCATAAAGAAATACCAGATTCTTTGATACGTAAATTTAAAACAGTAAACGGAAGAGAGGTGATTGATGGAAGAGGAATAGAACCAGATGTAAAAGTTAAAGAAAGAGAATTCAGTCGATTAACTGCTATGTTGGTAGCGAAAAATTTCATTTTTAATTATGCTACTGATTACTATAAAACCCATACAACAATTGCTCCTGCTGGAACATTTAAATTATCCGATACTGATTATAATCAATTTAAAGACCTAGTGATTAAAGATACGTTTGATTATTCTACTGCTAGTGAAGAGGTATTAAAGAAAATGAGAAAAACAGCTGAGTCGGAAGGTTATTTTGAAGATTCAAAAGCTGAATATGAAGCCCTATTTAAAAAAGTAACGCCTTCTAAACAAAGAGATTTAGAAAAATTTAATGCTGAAATTAAAGAATTAATTGAAAATGAAATAGTTTCAAGATATTATTTTCAAAAAGGTCGCGCAGAACACGCATTCAGAGACGATGTATTTGTAGACAAAGCCAAAGAAATATTACTAAATAAGACAACATATAATACCATTCTTAAAAAGTAATCTTTTAGGTAAATAACCTTTCTTGTATGATATTACTTTCTGACAAAACGAAAACGAATACTTTTTTAGCAGGTATCGTTTTTTTATTTGTCGGACTAACATTTAGTAAAGCAATTACTTCATTAGTTACTGTTTATTTTTTGGTGTTGTTTTTAATTCAAAAAGATTCTAAGTATCCATTTGCTTCACTTAAAAAAAATAAATCTTTACGCGTTTTTCTTTTATTAGTAACTTGGATGATTATAAGTTTATTGTGGTCTGATGATAAAAAAGCGGGCATTCAATCGCTTGGTGCTAATTTAAACTTCTTTATTTGGCCGATTTTAATGGTTTTGTTTTCGGAGCAAGTAAAACGTTTTCAAAAATATATTTTTTCGATATTTGCCTTGATTGTAACCTTGATAGCAATCATACAATTTATTGTTTTTCAAAGTAAAGAAGGTCAACTAGAAATTAGAGAAATGGCTTTACATGTTTCTCATATTCGCTTTGC
Organism: Crocinitomicaceae bacterium; assembly: GCA_046304235.1. Lineage (GTDB taxonomy): Bacteria > Bacteroidota > Bacteroidia > Flavobacteriales_D > Crocinitomicaceae > CANHVK01. Next base: position 47,164 of record JBKCEW010000149.1, read on the forward strand.
TTTGATGATTATTATTTCTTTTCTTATATGTATCTATTTCGTTATAAATGAGCAAAAAACGACATTGAAATTTTCATGGATATTGATTTCTATTTGGCTTTTATTTTACACCTATTATTCGCAAGTACTGTCTGGGATACTTGGTCTTTTGGGTGGGGGAATTGGAATAATAGTTTTTCTTTTATTCAATAAATCTAATTATTTACAAAAAGGAGTCGCTATTCTATCACTTATTCTTGGTTTGCTCTCAATATATTGGTTATCAATAGATATTACTAGTTTTGAAAATCAGCCTTCACAACAAAAGTTAGTAACAGATACTCAATTAGGGAATAAATATGAACATAAAATGCATTCTAAAATCACAGAAAATGGACATTTTTTAGATTTATATTATTGTGAAAAAGAAGTAGATAGTGTTTGGAAATTACGTTCAACGAAATCCCTTGAATCATTAAGTCCAAGAGGATATCAATATAAGTTTGTATTAAAGAGATATATGACTTCTAAAGGGTTAAGAAAAGACGCACATGGTGTTAGGGCTTTAACAAAAAATGATATTAAAAATATTGAAAACGGTATTCCAACAATTGTGGAACTACAAACCGGTTTTCAGGCTAGATACAATCAATTAAAATATGAGTTCTCTGGTAATTTAGATCCTAATGGTCACAGTATTTTACAACGATTAGAATTTTGGAAAGCTAGCAAATTAATCATTAAAGAAAATTGGATTTTAGGTGTAGGCTTGGGGAGTAGCAAAGATACTTTTTTAAAAACTTATAGAAAAATGAATTCAAAGTTACTGATTGAAAATCAATGGGAAAGTCATAATCAGTTTTTAAGTGTTTGGGTTTCATATGGAATAATAGGTTTATTATTGTTTATTTTTTGGTTGTTCTCTATTTTTCAAAACTTAGTTCGCAAGCATTGGTTAAATCTTGCCATTTTCTTTGTTTTACTATTTTCTTTTTTAGTGGAAGATACTTTAGGTACTTTAACAGGTATGACTTTATTTGGATTTTTCGCTGGCATTTTCCAGAATAAAATTTCTACAAATCAAGACTAATGATTCGTTTTTTTCTACTTTTTCTGCTTCTCCTCTTGATTAACGAAAATTCTATTTGTCAGAAGGATAGCGTTTTACAATTTAAAGATATTGTCATTAAGAAAAAAACGAAACGAGATTGGGGCAAAGAAATTATACGAAAAGCAATTGAACGAAGACAAGAAATAGAAAAAAAATATAGCAATTTTGAAGTAGATATTTATAGTATTTCCAAAATTGATAAAGAAAAAAAAGATTCTCTTGAAACTTTTTTTGTTCGTGAATCTCAGATGGAGTGGAAGTCCAAAAGTTATTTCGAATTACGAAATACAAAAGATGTATATCAAGTTTACAATGACTATGGATCGTCAGGCAGAGTAGAGTTACACGGTAACCCCAATGTAGGTACGTCTACTGATTTTTTTGGTGGTGGAAGATTGGCGCCCCGTTTGGCAATAGATGAGAATCCTTACATTTTTGTCAAAGGGATTAAGGAAGCCTTTTTTAATCTTTATCAAAATTACATTGAAGCATCACACTTATGCGCTAAACCCATTGTTTCTCCTATTGCAGACAATGCTTTTTTATACTATCGTTTTGATTTAGTGAATACTAAATTAGATCCTGATTTTGGAGTTGTTAATGAAATCAAAGTAACACCGATTTTTGATTATGAGCCATTATTAAAAGGAACCATTTGGATAGATGAATCAAATTCGAATGTGGTTCGTTTTACAGGTTCTATCAATGGAAATTCACTCTTATTTATAAAGTCATTAACTATTGATATAGAATACACAAAGTCAAGTGAATTATTTATACCTAAAAAATTTAATTACGATTTTACAAGCATTGATAATCGCAAAATGCTCCTCGGGAATACCTCGGTTTATTTTACAAATTATCAATTTTTTGATATTCCAAAAGGTGTCAATTTTTGGAAAGAAACAAAAGTATTTGATTTAAAACCTTTGGATACAAATTTCAGACCTGCTGATTTGAAAGTAGAAGACGAAAAATTTGTTCGTTCTATGGATAGTATTCGTTCATATAAAAGTTCAAAAGAATACCTTGATAAACAAGATGATAGCATCAATAAGATTTATTGGTTAGATGTTTTATGGAATGGGGTATCCTTTAGAAATTCATTTTCTAAACAGCGTATTTGGTTTGGTGGATTGATTTCGCAAGTTGTGCCTTTTGGAGTCGGGGGATACCGTCATCGATTGAATGTGTTTTACGATAAAGAATTTCAAAATGGTAATAAAATCACCTTGCAACCAACGGTAGATTACGGTTTTTATAATAAAGATTTAAAAGGGGAACTAGCATTAGCCTATGATTTTGATCAATTAAAGTTGAGACGTATTACCTTTTTAGCAGGTGATATTTATGATTTTGTGAATTCATTTCAAAATATTGCGGGTGCTTTTGGTCCTTCGAATCGTGTTCGTAATCAAAAAGTTGGTTTTTCTTATCGTTCGGAATTGGTTAATGGCTTGTTTGTTAAATATTCGTTTGATTTTTCGAATCGCATGTCTATAACAAACGTTCAATATCCCGAATGGGTCAATTATTTTGGGATGTTTTCAAAACCTTTGCCTTTTGACAATTACAAAGTTTCGATTTTAGGTGTTGAAGTGGAATATCAACCTTTTCAGAAATATATAATTAAAGAGCAAAAGAAGATATTATTGGATTCGAAATGGCCTTTGTTTGGTTTGAAATATATAACTGGGGTTCCTAGTTTGTTTGGGGGACAGTCAAATTATGGATATTTGGAGGCAAAAATAACGCAACAGGCAAAATTAGCCGCCTTGGGTAATTATCAATTTCGTTTAGTTGGAGGACAGTTTTTATATAAAAAAGATTTAAGATTAATAGAATATAAATATTTTAGAACTTCTGATATTTGGTTTTTATCCAATCCAGTGACATCGATGCAGATGTTAGACACTCTTTTAAGTACTACAAATTCATATTTCCAAGCAAATTTTATTCACCACTTTGAAGGGTATTTTTTGAATAAAGTTTGGCTATTAAATCGTTTAAAATTAGAAGAAACTGTAGGTGCAGCATTTTTAACTTTACCACAAAATAATTATGCTTTAGTTGAAGTTTTTGCAGGAATTGAACGAAAAGTGAAGATTTCTAAATATTTATGGAAATTTGGTTTGTTTTGGACATCAAGTATTTCTTCCAATCGATTGGGGGCATCACATTTGAAGATTGGAATTAATTTTTACGATACATTCCATAAACAATGGTTATATTAGTTTTAATCTATTTATAGTTGTTAATAAATGAGCAAATTAAATATCGTGGGTATCATTCCAGCCCGTTATAATTCATCACGCTTTCCAGGGAAACCTTTAATCGATTTAAATGGTAAAACAATGATTCAACGTGTATATGAAGGGGTTCAAAAGTCACAACTATTAACTGATGTCATTGTAGCAACAGATGACCAACGTATATATAATGAGGTTGTTCGATTTGGAGGAAAAGTAGAAATGACAAGTTCTGATCATCCATCTGGAACAGATCGTTGTGGAGAAGTAGCCGAAACAATAAATAATATCGATGTAATAATTAATATTCAAGGAGACGAACCGTTGGTTGATTATAGGCAAATTGATCAATTAGCTCAAGCTTTTTTAGACGATTCTGTAACGATTGCAACATTGGGAAACAAAGACATTTCTTTGGAAGACATTAACAATACGAATCGTATCAAAATAGTATTAGATCATCAACAAAATGCGTTGTATTTTTCTCGTTCTGCAATTCCTAATTATGCGAATGCTGGAAGTGAACCTTTGAAAAATTATCCTTTTTTAAGACACATTGGTTTGTATGGTTATCGAGCAGACACCTTACAAGAATTGGTTAAATTGGCTCCTACACCTTTGGAAAAAACAGAATCTTTGGAGCAATTACGTTGGTTATATTATGGATATAAGATAAGAGTAGTTGAAACGAATATTGAAACCCCAAATATCGATGTGCCAGCAGATGTGGAAAAGGTACTTACGCATTTGTAACCTTTTTATCTCTTTTTCGTTATTGATTATTTGATAACCTATCTTTTTTTGGTTTAACTTTGCTATAATGACCCTTGAAAATCTGATATCTGAATTATTACTTCGACACAATTGCGTTGTAATTCCTTCATTTGGAGGATTTGTAGCTGGACAAGTACCTGCTCATTTTGATACAGATAAAGGAGTAATCTTACCGCCTAGAAAATCACTTTTATTTAATAAACAGCTGATTAGTAACGATGGTTTACTGATTGCTACTTATGCAAAACACAATCATTTAAATTACGATGTTGCAGAATTTTTCATTCGTGACACAGTTAAAAAGTGGCAAGAAAAATTGGCAAAAGGGGAACGAGTTACTATTGAAAATGTTGGCTTCCTTTATTTAGATGCTGAGAAAAATATTGGTTTTGAACAAGACCGTTACAGTAATTTATTGTTAGCTTCTTATGGTCTTGCAAATGTTCATTTTATACCTGAAACAGACATTCAGTTTGTCGTAAATGAAAAAACAGGTCGTATAAGTATTGATGAACCAATCGAAGTTAAGCCGATTACTCCAATTCAACCTATTGTTGAACCAATTATAGAAGAAATTCAAGTTGAAGAGAAAGAAGAGTTAGCTCCAATCATTGAATTACATCCTAAAAAGAAGGCTTGGAAATACATTGCAGCAGCAGTTTTATTACCTATTGCTTTTTATAGTTATTGGATACCTGCTAAATCAGATGTATTACAATCGGGTTTAATTTCATTTCGAGATTTTAATCCTGCTTCGCCTCAAAATCAAGGTAATTATAGGCCTAATACGATTGATTTTATAGTTCCTAAAGTGGAACAATTAGAGTCTATTGAAAAATTGACTTCTACATTACCAGAGGATGTAGATGTTTTTGCTTTTTATTATCAAAACGATATAATTATTCCTGTTCGTATTCGCGAGGAAATCAAGGAAGAACTAATAAAAGAAACTACAAATAAACCGAATGTAGTAGTTACAACTCCTAAAAAAGTTGTAGTAAAACCAAATGAATCAGAAACTAAAAAAGAGCCTCTTTTGGCACCTTCAAATAAACACCTTATTGTTGGTTGTTTTTCAACCGTAAATAATGCTAACAAATTAGTTAGTAAGTTGAAATCAAAAGGGTTCGATGCTTATATAGTAGATGAAGTAAATGGTTTACACAGAGTAAGTGCGTTGAATTCATCAAACGATAGTGCTTTATTAAGTACTACTAAACGTTTGAATGGCTTACAAATTTCTACTTGGATTCTTAAAAAGTAAATTTTCATTTTGTATATTTACAACTAAATTTTTAATCTTACGGCAGATTAAAATGTATTTAAATAGTTGTTTAATAAATAAATAGAAATGAAAAAAATCTTATTATCTGTTGGATTAATTTGCTACTCTTTTTCTTTTTTCGCACAGGATACTATTAAGAATTCTGAAAAAAGTAAATATAGCTTTACTAAAGTAGTTCATTTAGATGCAACACCTGTTCAAAATCAAGGCTATGCAGGTACTTGTTGGTCATTTTCAGGTTTATCTTTTTTCGAATCAGAATTGATTAGAATGGGGTATAAACCTTCTAATGTACCAGTATTATCAGAAATGTATGTTGTAAGAAAAGCTTATGAAGAGAAAGCAGACAAATACATTCGTATGGATGGAAAAGCTAACTTCGGACAAGGAGGTGGTTTCGTAGATATTCCATATGTAATTAACAAATATGGTATTGTTCCAGAGGAAGCTTACAAAGGATTAAACTACGGCAAAGAAAAACACGATCACAACGAATTATTTGCTGTATTAGATGGTGCAGTCCAAGGGATGTTAAAACATACTAAAGAAATGCTTGAACAACAAGAATCAGTAGGAATCACTAAAACTTGGAAATCAGCTATTGCAGGAATTTTAGATGCTTACTTTGGAAAAACTCCTGAAAAGTTCACCTATAATGGTAAAGAGTATACTCCTAAATCTTATGCAAAAGAATTAGGTTTTAATATGGATAATTATGTATCGATTACTTCATATATGAATGAACCATTATATAAGCCTACTCAATTGGCTATTCCAGATAATTGGTTATGGGAAAGTTCTTACAATGTATCATTAGATGATTTGTTTTCAATTGCAGAACATGCGTTGAATAATGGATATACCATTGCTTGGGGATCTGATGTTTCTGAAAAAGGATTTAGTTTTAGAGATGGGTTAGCGATTGTTCCAGAAGATGAAGAATCAATTGCAGTAAAAGGGAGAGACAATAAAAATTTCTCTGATGCTGGTGCAGATAAAAATTCAAATGCATTTTTAACGCCAATGAAAGAGAAAAAAATCACTCCTGAGATGCGTCAAGATGCTTATGATATGAAGTTAACAACAGATGATCACGGGATGCATATTGTTGGTTTATATAAAGATCAAAACGGAGGAAAGTACTTCTTAGTTAAAAATTCATGGGGAACAGATCGTAATTTCCCTAAAGGATATTTCTACGCTTCAGAGGCATTTTTTAAATTTAAAACAATGAATTATTACTTGCACAAAGATGCTTTACCAAAAGATATTCGCAAGAAATTAAATTTATAATCAACTAAACACACGACTATGGAACGTTTAACACCCGCTGAAGAGCAAGTGATGTTAAAGTTGTGGAAATTAGAAAAGGCAACGGTGAAAGACATCGTTGCCTTATATTTACATCCTCAACCTGCTTATAATACAACTTCTACAATTGTTCGTATTCTTGAAAAAAAGAAGTTTATCAAACATAAAGCGGTTGGAAGGGGTCACATTTATTTGCCGAAAATTTCTAAAGAACAATACAGAGAGTTTCTAGCAGAACATTTGCTACATCAATATTTTGATGGTGAACGCAAAGAAATTGTAAGTTATTTTAATAGTAAGAGTTCGATTGATGAATTGTTGTGATAAAGTGAATAGGCAAGAGGCATTAGGCAAAAGAATGTCATTTGTTTTTAGTCACTAGTTTTATTAAACACTAATCATTCATAATTAAGTATTATTTTTTACCAGTTCTATCACCGTAATCTCTGGTAATATCCCCACTCTTCCAGGGAAGCCTAAAAATCCGAATCCACGATTTACATAGATGTGTTGACCTGCTTTTTCGTAAAGTCCAGCCCATTGTTTGTAGATGTATTTTACTGGACTCCATTTAATTCCAGGGATTTCGATCCCAAATTGCATTCCGTGTGTATGTCCTGCCATCGTAAGGTGAATGTGTTTTTGGTGTGGTACCGTTTTTTCTTCCCAATGTGATGGGTCGTGAGAAAGTAAGATTTTAAATTCGTCGACGCCAATATTTTCAATCGCTTTATCTAAATCACCGTGTTTTACAAAACCACGTTTTCCCCAGTTTTCAACCCCTAATAAGGCAATTTTTTGCCCATCTTTTTCGATATGTACGCTTTCGTTTAATAATAATTTAAATCCGATTTGTTCGTGTACGTTTTTTAATGCTTGGAAATTACGTTGTTTTGCTTCTTCTGATGGCCATTGAACGTAATCACCATAATCATGATTACCTAATATAGAATACTTCCCTAGAGGAGCTGTTAGTTCTGAAAAATGTCCAATCCAGTTATCCATTTCAGTCGCTAAGTTGTTTACCAAATCCCCAGTGAACACAATCATGTCGCTATTTTGCGCATTCGCTAAATCAATACCTCGCTGTACAGCGATAGGATCATCAAAACTACCAGAGTGGATATCAGAAAGTTGTGTTATTTTAAAGCCATCAAAAGCATCAGGTAGATCTTTGAATGCAATTTTTATTTTGTGTACACGATAGTCGTATTTACCTTTTATCACTCCATAGATTGTGCCAACAAAAGGAATAGCCGCTGCACCTAAAGCAAGTTGACTTACAAATTTTCTACGCGACCAATAATTTACATTATCAGCATCAACTGCATTTCTCAATTTTTGGATTCCTAAATAGCCTCCGTGTAATAAACGAACAATATCTTCGATTAATAAAAAAGGGGAAGCGACAATTTTTGGTGCAAGGGAGAGAATTGCAAGCGCCATTAAATAACTTCCTCCTTTGGGAGGACCGCTTGCGAATTTCCCTGTTGCGCCTAAGTAGATTAATATCAACATAATTAATCCATCAAAAGCCCAATAAGCAATGTAAATGTATTGTGATTTAGATCCTGTATAGGCCGTTTTTACAGCTTGAAAAACATATAAATCAACTAATAACCAAATGGTAATAAATATGAAAAATCGATAAATCATGGTTTAAATCTAAAAGTATAGTCCAAATTACTAAAACGTTTGAAATTCTGTTTTGTTTTGGATGTAAATTGATGAGAGAAATAAATTAAGTATTTGATATAAAAAAAATTAAATACCGAATTATTTTGTTCTTATAATGTTAATTTCATTAGACAATATTGGAATGTTTTTTTGAATTATCCCCCAAATCATTTCTGGCTCTACAGAATCATATGCATGAGAAATAATATTTCGTAGACCAATGATATTTTTTGAAGAAGAAATTTCAATGGATGAGTCAATTTCCAATATCTTACGAATGGCTTCCCCTATTATTTCCAAATCTCTTTCTATTGCACGCTGTAGGATTATATCAGATTTGAAGATTTCAAAATTATTCTCTGATTTAATTTTGATTGATTCAATTTCATTTATCACACTTTCAATATCAAGTAGATATTTCAATACTTTATGCTGCATATAAAACAATTTTAGACCGCTCAATATCTTCGATAAGAATTTTATTTTTTAAAGATTTGATAGATATTAAGTCAACTTTTTTACCTACAATAGTTTCTAAATTTTCTAATAAATTAAAGTAATTATCAGCATAATCAAGTACGTCTATATCATCTGAAAACTGAACTAAAAAATCGACATCGCTACCTAAATGCATCGTACCTTTTGCCGCAGAACCAAATAAAGCAATTGAAGTTACATGATGCAATTTGCAAAGAGATATTATTTCCGAGATTCTATTTTCAATTAACTCAAGCATAATAACTCAAAGATAATTGTTTTTTGATGATTATTAAGTTTTACTTTATTTGAACTATTGTAAAAAATGCAACAGTTCATTACTAAAACAAAAAAGCCGACTTGAAAATCTTCAAATCGGCTTTAAAATATTTTAATTAAGATTAACTCCTCACCAATCCGATTTTAGCGTCACCTTCTTCCACTAAGTCAACGGAAAGTGCGTCATCTCCTAATGGACCGAAAGTAATTTCTGTCGCTAACACTTCGTTGCAAACATATCCTTCGTTTTGAGCGATTGCTGATTGTATTTCAGCGGCGCATTCCACCGTTAAACGGATTTTATCAGTAACTTCTAATCCTGAATCTTTGCGTAGATTTTGTACACGATTTACTAACTCACGTGCAATACCCTCTGCTTTTAATTCTTCGGTAATAGTAATGTCTAATGCAACTGTAATATTTCCTTCAGTACTTACCAACCATCCTGGGATATCTTGTGCTAGAATCTCGAAATCATTCAAATCCAACGCGATTGCTGTTCCTTCGATTTCGCCGTTCCATCCACCATTTTTCTCTACTGCAGCGATATCATCGCTCGTGAAACCACTTACCATAGTAGCAATGGCTTTCATTTGTTTTCCGTATTTCGGTCCGATTGTTTTGAAATTCGGTTTGATGCTTTTTACTAATACCCCACTTCCTTCTTCTAATAAACGTAATTCTTTCACGTTCACCTCCGATAAGATTAGGTCTTTTACGTGTAGAATGTTTTCAGAGAACGTTTGGTTCAACGTAGGAACCATAATTGTTTGTAATGGTTGTCTAACGCGGATTTTCTCTTTTTTACGAATACCTAACACCAACGAAGAAACGCGTTGCGCAATTTCCATTTGTGCTTCTAACGCTTCGTCGATAATCGCTGTATCTAATTTCGGGAAATCAGCTAAATGCACTGAAATTACATTGTGACGTTTTGTAATGTTATTTAAGTCTGTAAACAATTGATCCAAGAAGAATGGTGCAATTGGAGCTCCAAGAATAGCCACAGTTTCCAAACAAGTATAAAGTGTTTGATAAGCAGACAATTTATCTTGCGAATCTTCACTTTTCCAGAAACGTCTTCTACATAAACGTACATACCAGTTTGATAATTGGTCTGTTACGAAATCTTGAATCAAACGACCTGCTTTGGTTGGCTCATATTGCTCAAACGAATCATCCACATTTTTGATTAGTGAATGCAATTGAGAAAGAATCCAACGGTCGATTTCTGGTCTGTCTTTCAATGCAATATCTTGTTCACTGTAGTTGAATCCATCGATATTCGCATATAAAGCGAAGAAAGAATAGGTATTGTATAACGTTCCGAAGAATTTACGTTGAACTTCAGTGATACCGTCTAAATCGAATTTTAAGTTATCCCAAGGTTGTGCATTGGTAATCATATACCAACGAGTTGCATCAGGACCGTATTTTTCCAATGTTGTAAATGGATCGATGGCATTTCCTAAACGTTTCGACATTTTTTGTCCGTTTTTGTCTAATACCAATCCGTTAGAAATCACATTTTTGTATGCTACTTTATCAAACACCATCGTTGCAATTGCGTGAAGTGTGTAGAACCAACCACGTGTTTGATCCACACCTTCAGCGATGAAGTCTGCAGGGTAGTTTGTTAAGTTGTCGATGTAATCTTTGTTTTCAAAAGGGTAGTGCCACTGTGCATACGGCATAGATCCTGAATCAAACCAAACGTCGATTAAGTCTGCCTCACGATACATTGGTTTACCTGATTCAGAAACCAATACAATTTGATCTACATAGTGTTTGTGTAGGTCAATTTTTGCATAGTTTTCGTCAGACATATCACCAATAGTATAGGCTTCTAATGGATTTTTATCCATCAATCCTGCTGCTACCGATTTATCACACGCATTTTTCAATTCTTCTACGGAAGAAATAATGATACGCTCATCACCCTCTTTCGTAGACCAAATAGGAATTGGAATACCCCAGTAACGAGAACGAGATAAGTTCCAATCATTTAAATTTTCTAACCATTTACCGAAACGACCTGAACCTGTTGATTCTGGTTTCCAGTTAATCGTGTTGTTTAATTCCATCATTCTTTCTCTCGCAGCAGTCGCTTTGATGAACCAAGAGTCTAACGGATAGTATAGTACAGGCTTGTCTGTTCTCCAACAATGCGGATAACTGTGTTCGTATTTAGCAACAGCAAACGCTTTGTTTTCTTCTTTTAGCAAGATAGCTATTTGAACGTCTGCGGATCTTTCTGGTGCTTCTCCGTCGTTGTAGTATTCGTTTTTCACATACATTCCACCAAAAGGTCCAACTTCAGGTCTGAATTTTCCTTGTAAATCAACCAACGGAACTAAATTTCCTTTTCCGTCGTTCACCAACATTCCTGGTACACCTGCATCTGCAGCAACACGTGCATCGTCGGCACCAAAAGTAGGGGCAATATGTACGATACCGGTACCGTCAGAGGTTGTTACGAAATCACCACTGATTACTCTGAATGCTTCTTCTGGATTTTCAGCAGGAAGTACAAAAGGTAATAATTGTTCGTATTTAATTCCAACTAAATCTATTCCCAAACATTCTCCAGAAACGAAGAAAGGAATGGTTTTATCTCCTTGATTGTAAGATGCTAATTCCGATTCAGTTTCAACGGCTTTAAATCCTTTCCCAAATTGATATCCCACCAAGTTTTTCGCAAGAATTACATTGATTGGTTGGAAAGTATATTGGTTAAATGATTTTACCAATACATATTCAATTTTTGGCCCAACACATAACGCTGTGTTTGAAGGTAGTGTCCAAGGGGTTGTCGTCCAGGCTAAAAAATGGATATCCTCTCCTTCTGATATTCCTCTGAAGGGGGAAGAAGATGCATCCACCATTTTAAACTGTGCTACTACAGTTGTATCTTTTACATCACGGTAACAACCTGGTTGGTTGATTTCATGGGAAGATAATCCTGTACCTGCTTTAGGTGAATACGGTTGAATGGTATATCCTTTATAGATTAAATCTTTGTTGTATAATTGAGCAAGCAACCACCATACAGATTCCATATATTTTGAATCGTAGGTGATATATGGGTTTTCCATATCAACCCAATATCCCATTTTTTGCGTTAAGTCATTCCAAATGTGGGTATAACGCATTACTGTTTCCTTACAGTATTTGTTATATTCCTCTATCGAAATTTTGCTTCCGATATCTTCTTTGGTAATGCCTAATTCCTTTTCAACGCTCAATTCGATGGGAAGACCGTGGGTATCCCATCCCGCTTTACGTTTTACTTGATACCCTTTTAGGGTTTTGTAACGACAAAAAATATCTTTGATAGAACGAGCCATTACGTGGTGAATACCAGGAAGCCCATTCGCTGATGGTGGTCCTTCGAAGAAAACAAATGGTCTGTTTTCGTCACGTGTTGACATAGATTTTTCGAAAATGGAATCTTTCTCCCATTTTTCTAGTACATTTTTTGCAACATCAGGAAGGTTTAATCCCTTGTATTCGTTGTATTTTGTGCTCATGCAAACAAAGTTTTTATCAGAGTGCAAAGATATAAATATGATGTTAAAATGTGGAATTATTATACATTTCATTTTTGAATAAACAAAGTGACTCAAATATTCGTTTAATTTGTAACAATTCAATATTTGATAACAAAAAAAGAAATTAATATGAATAAAAAAGTATATGTTTTTATATTCATCCTTTCAGGAGTGTTGGGTTTGGCTATGACAACGCTTACTAGAAGAGGAGAATTTGGTTTTTATCATAAAACAAAATTGTACCCAGAAGGTATAGGAATTGCAGGAAATACGGGTGCCCCTGGAGAAAGCACATGTGCTAGTTGTCATGGTGCCTCATTAATTGTGGGTGGTTCAGAAAGCACCCTAACGTTCAAGGATTCTGTTAATTCGTTAATTACAAGTTATAAGCCGAATCATACTTATGATCTAACGTTTGGTCTTTCAGTTTTGTCAGGGAAAGGATTTCAGGTAGTAGCTTTAGATGCAAACAATAAGCAAGCAGGAACGTTAACTGCAGGAACGACGACAATGGTTACAGCTCAAGGAGGGAAACAATATTTAAATCACTCTGATAATATTAATTCGTCTTGGACTTTTAAGTGGAAGGCACCTAGTGCTAATGTTGGTGATATTACTTTTTATGTCGCGGCAGGTAACAGACGAACTATTTATAAATCAAGTTATAAATTAGCAGCATTCGTTGAATCACAAACAACAGATATAAAAATCAATGAAAACAATTTTCAATTCACCGCTTTTTATGTGAATGCTTCTCAAAATTTATATTTGAAATATGATGCTAATCTTAAAGGGGATGCGTTTGTTAATGTCTTAGATTTGAATGGTAGATCAGTTGCTTACAGAAAAGTAGGGCCGGTTAACGGGACTTCAGCAAAGGAAATTGAATTACCTATGGCAGTTCAACCTGGAACATACGTAGTTAATATGTTCGTTAATAACTATATGTCAAGCAAAAGGATAATCGTATTCTAGCAAAAATAAGTAGTAAAAATTCAATTAAGAGTTGTTCTGTTCGGAGCAACTCTTTTTTTGTTTTCGAGTTGATTTTCTAACACAATAAAAATTGCTAACATGCTGAATATCGGAACACAGGCTTTGTCAGTGTCGAGGTAGTTATTTAAAATGCCGTGTACGAAATAGGTAACCAAAGACAAAACCATTGCTAAAATCAATATTTTGGTTTCTCGATCTTCAGAAGGCCATTTGTTATATAGTGTAATTGATTTATAGAAAATAGTGGCTATCAAAATGAGGGTAACAATTAATCCTGGTAACCCCATTTCTGCCATAGGACCTAAATATTCACTATGTGCATTTCCACCATCACCAAAATTCGTTGAAATAATCGTAAGATTTTCAGGTTCTTGAAAACGAGCATATTCGAATGCATAGGTGCCCGGACCGAAACCAAAAATCGGTCGTTCTTCAAACATCGCTAAGGCACACGACCATCTGTTAATACGTTCTAAATTAGAAGCGTCTGTCGTAACATTTGCTGCACTTTCGATGCGTTTTCCAAAATCTTCAGTTGTGTGTTCTTCTTTGTTTTTGGCTAGTAAAAATTGAATTTGGGTCCACGAGAATAAAATAACCGTGGTTAGCGTGATAGCAGTTACTGCAATGTATTTAAACTTGATTTTAAACGCAATCAAAAACCATACTCCTATTGCAGCAACGATACTCAACCAAGCCGCTCTAGTGTAGGAAAAATACAAACCGATGAGGTTGATGATTATCATACCTATCAAGGCTACCTGAATGAGCAGTCCGTGTTTTTTTGAAAAATACAATCCAACCAATAAAGGAAAAATCAGTGCAACAATTGCTCCATAGATGGTATGGTCTTTGAAAAATGGCCACATCACCCAATGGGATTCTTTTTCGCCGAATTGATAGGTAGCATGTAAAGTAACGGTATACAGAATAACCAAAATCATCCCGATACAAAAAAGCCACAGGAAAAGCTTGATGTATTTAAATTCTCTGAATAACAATGTTCCAAACCCAATGATGGGAACGATGAACCACAATTTGGCAACAAAAAATTTGATGGAAACTACTGGGTGACTACTTGTAATACTGGAAATTAACATCCAGGTGAGGTAAATTAAAATAGCCCAAGTAATTTCATTGCGAAAGACAAATTTGGGTAAAATAGATGACCGAATTTGGTAGAGTAAAAACAAGACCATCAATCCGAAAAATAAAGGTTCTGTGGGTAAAAACAACCCAAAACCGTTGACATATTCTTCAATATTGACACTTAAAGGAGTGGCAAAAAAGAGAAAAAGAAAGATGAATTTGGTTTGAAAGATGGCCAAATAAATCGTTAGCGCACCAGCTGGAACTAAAAAGATCAGCCAATTATCTAACAACAATGAAACAACTGAAAGTATAATAAATACTCCCGTTGCTAGAATGGCGCTTAGATGTTCTTTGAAAGTGTGCACTATGCTTCCTCTCTACGTAATTCTTTCACTTTCTGTTGAATTAGCAATGCTAGAATAGAAAACATTAAGGTTGCTAATGTTGAAACGATGATAATAATCGACTTTTTAGGTTTTTCTTTTTTGTCGGCTACAACGGCTTTTTCGACTACGAATTTGTGATTGAAATTGGTATTCGCATCTGATTCTGCTTGTTCGTAAGCAGCTTCAAATTCTGCTATTTTCACCATTTTTTCATCACGAAGTATCGATAAACCGTCAAATTCAGCCCCATATTTTAAGTTTACTTCGATTTGTTTTTTGAAGAATTTTTTATCCTCTTTTCCTTTTGCTTCGTTATAGGCTTGGAATAAATTTGCTCTCCCTTCTGAAGTAACTACACCCAATGAACTTAAGCTATCTAATTTAGTCATGATGATGTGTAAGTCCTGCATGATTAAGTCCTTCTTACGTTTGTTGATTTCGTAGGCAGGCAAAGTACGTTCTTTCACCATTTCGTTTTTTACGGTGTCGATGAGGTCAACAATTTTATTGGCAATGCTTGCAGCAAGTTTAGGGTCTTTGTCTAATACATCGATTTGGATAGAACCATAACGGGTACGAGTAAAAGATATATGGTCCGAATAAGCTATCCCTAGTCGGTAGTTTTTAGTTGGGTCTGAGGGTTTAATTTCATAATGATTCATCAAATCAAATTGATGTACAATTTTATCTCTGATTTTAGAAGATTGTAAAATTTGAACCAATTGTTCTGCTTGTTCTTCTTCTCCAAAATCCATCGAAGAAGCCTTTGCATTTCGTTGTTCAGAGAAAGAAACGGTACTTGTTGCAGCAGGGAAAACTACTGCAGTAGATAAATACAACGGAGTAATAAAAAAAGAAATAATCAAAGACGCTACTGCACCAATACTTGTAAGAATACCAATAAGTTTACGACGTTGCCAAATGAATTGTATGATATTTTGATTTAATGCTTTGTCTAGCGTTTCTTCCATAATTCGTTTTCTAAAAAAGTAGTTTAACGTTTGCGATGCGAAAATAGTATATTTCTATCTGAAAATCCGCCATTTATTTTTTAAAGCGGTCATTCTGAAATCATCAAGCAATTCATTTATCCCTTTGTCACGCAGTTTTTTCTTTAGTTTAAAGGTTCCTTTTCCCATTTTTAAATCAAATTCATCTTCAAATAATGGAATGACACATAAAAAATGAACTTCTTTATTTTCCATTTTAATCGGTGCTAATTCATCAGAAAATAAATCTGGTTCTACAAGCATCAGGTATTTTTGCTTCATCGTAGGGGAAAGCGGTTCAATAGGATTTCCGTTTGCGAACGTATGTCCATCCCCATACCACGTTTGTTTTTCAAGTAGGTGATTTCCTAATTTTTCTATCCAATTTTTTACCCAACTCATTGTTGGAATATCGTCGTTCAAATCCCAATAACTTGGCAAGCAAAAAACGAGTTCGATGTGTTTATGAGCTTTATTTTTTTCTGTAGCAGGTTGTTCGTACGCTGATAAACCATTGGTCATCATGAAAGTTACTCCTTTACGTTCTTTAGAAGAAATGTTTAACGAAGTAAATGTTTGATTATCAGTTTTTATTTCTTCAATGGCATTTGCACCAAATCGTTTTATTAAAGCCTCTTGGAATAAATTCATAGTGTAAATTTAATCAACAAGTGCTAATTCTAATGAATTCCAAAAACTTTCGGATGATTTTACACAACCTTGTTCGATAAGTTGATGGATTTCCTCTTCTCTCGATTTGGTATAAGGCTTGGAGTGTCTAAAAAAACCAACATCTTTGGAGTGTTTAGTCAATGCTTCATGTATGCTTTCAGGAGTTGAAAAATCTAATTTTTCATTTTCGTTTTTTGCCTGAATAGCGATGAGGTTTATTTGATTTTTGTCACAGTGAAATACAAAACACGAATCTTTCGTGCGATTTTCTAGGAATGAGATGTTTTCATAAACTCGTTGTAATACTTGGTCGCTAAACAAGCCAACTAGTTCTATTGCTAATTCCGGTTGTTCTTTGTTTATCCGTTCCCATTCCTCTTTGTGTACGTGATTGACGATTAGAAAATGTTTTAATTCTTCTTCTAAATGTTTCAATTCTTCGTCGGTGAGTAAGCGGTATTTCATAATCAATTTTTTAAATTCTTCCCTAGGGAACAAGAAACTTAATTTCACAAATTTAATCCAAACATATACTATATTTGTATTGACAATACAATATTATTTTTACCTAGATTGAAGTTTAAAAATTACATAGCACATATTCTACTCTTCGCTTTTGTAGTGATGGTTTCGCCTCGCGATTGGTGGCATGATTGTGTGCATGAAAACAAAACTTCAACAGTAGATAAACGCACACATTTTCAAAAAGGAAAAGAAACCTGTGATTTTTGTCAGTTGGGATTTCATTTATTATCTGAAAAACCGACAATTTCTCATTACTTTTTAGAGAACAAAGTACATGAAAACCCTGTTTTTTCTTATACTTCCAATCTTTCTAGTTTTCTACTTTCTACTTCGGGTAGAGGTCCACCATTTATTTCTTAGTTTAAAAAATCGTGTAGTATTCACGTAAGTTAAATTAATGTTTCATCCTTGTTTTCAATACAATGAAAATTAAAACTAGGGAGAAGAAATAATCGTATGAAATACTTTTTTTTACTGTTTTTGTTTATTCAAATACAGCTTTTTGCACAAAATACGTGCAATTTAAATCTTACAGGAACCGTTTCTGATTTGCATAACAAAATGCCCTTATCAGGTATAAATGTATTATTGAAAGAAACGAATACGCAAGTGAAAACAGATTCTCTTGGTAGGTATGTGTTTTCAAATATTTGTCCAGGAAAGTACACCTTACTTTGCGCAACCATTTCAGGGTTTAAACCAATTAAAAAAGCTGTTGAATTAACAGAAAATAGGGTGCTAAACATCCAGTATGAATCGCATACAAAAGAGTTGGGAGAAATTATCATTTATTCGAAAAAAGATCATTCGCCTCATTTAAAAACCTTAACAGGGGATATCATACAAGGGGATGAATTAGAAAAAAATAAAGGGGTAAATCTTGGTGAATTAGTTAAATCTGTACCTGGTGTAAGTACACTAAATACGGGTAATTCTATTTCTAAACCAGTTATTCACGGGATGCATAGCAATCGTTTGTTATTGGTAAATAATGGCGTGAGACAAGAAGGTCAACAATGGGGAACGGAACACGCACCTGAAATCGATCCGTTTATTGCTAGAAAAGTAACCGTAATTAAAGGAGCAAATAGCGTAATGTATGGTTCTGATGCAATTGCGGGAGTAATCATGGTGGACACGAAATCTTTACGAGATACAGCTGGACTTGGAGGTGAAGTTAATTTGGTTGGAAGTTCGAATGGTAGAGGAGGAGTGATTTCTGCTTTTTTAGAAGGAAATAGCAAACGATTTTCTCCATTTTCATGGCGAGTACAGGGTACATTAAAGCAACAAGGAAATGTACAAGCACCTGATTATATGTTGATAAACACCGGAGTGAAAGAATCCAACTTTTCAGTCGAAACCGCTTGGAAAAAACATAACTATGGGCTTGAATTTTTTTATAGTCAATTCAATACCAAACTTGGAATTTTTGGTGCTTCGCACATTGGTAATTTATCCGATTTACAACGTGCTTTTTCAAGCAATGTCCCTCTTGAAACAGGTTCTTTTACCTATGATATTGGAAGACCGTATCAAGTAGTGGAGCATGAATTGGCAAAATTCAAATTTTATTTCAATACTGGAAATGCAGGTAAATTTTCATTAACCTATGCCCGACAGTATAATTTTCGAAATGAGTACGATAAACATAAGCCTTTAAATAACGATTTAGCAAGTTTGAATTTGCCCGATTTAGAATTTCATTTGACGACCCACTTAGTAGATGCCATTTGGACGCACAAAACATGGAAAAGGTGGAAAGGAAATGTTGGATTAAATACGATGGTACAAGCAAATACCTACCGTGGAAGAATGTTAGTTCCTAGTTTTGAAAATCAAAGCGCAGGTGTCTTTTGGATTGAAAATTGGCATCATTTGAAATGGGATGTTGAGTTTGGTATTCGACAAGATTGGAAACAATTAACCGTTTATCTTCCTACCAAAGATAAATCGACCTTACTACCTACCAATCATATATTTGAACGTACTACTGCAAGTGTAGGATTTAATTATTCAATGGATACCCTTTGGAAATTTTTATTCAATGTGGGAACTGCATGGAGATCACCTTCCGTAAATGAATTGTATTCGAATGGATTACATCATGGGGCGGCAGCAGTTGAGTATGGAACTTCTTCCATGACTACGGAAAGAGCATCGAGCGCTACATTTACAATCAAGTATGATAAAGAAGAAAAGTTAGCTATAGAAATTACTCCCTATTACAATTACATTCAAGGATTTATTTATCGTAAACCAACCCCAGAACCGGTGCTTACAGTTAGAGGAGCGTTTCCTGGATTTGTCTTTACGCAAACAGATGCAATATTAAAGGGGATTGATTTTCATGGGTCGTATCATTGGAATACTTACATAGAAACAAAGGTGAAAGGAGCTGTTTTACGCGCATGGAATAAAACAGAAAATGAATGGTTGATACTAATGCCTTCCGATAGGGTTGAAATTGAGACTGGATATCACATAGATCGAAATCGAGTTTGGAAACATTACTATTTTGGTTTTACTGGACAATATGTAGCAAAACAAACGAGAGTACCTCAAAATGCTGATTTTGTTCCACCTCCTACAGATTATTGGTTGTGTGGTGTTTCAGCAGTAACCCATGTGCGCGTAGGGGCTCAATTATTGGAATTAGGATTGAATGTTACTAATTTATTTAATCAACGATACCGTGATTACTTAGATCGGTTCCGTTATTTTACAGATGCAATGGGAGCAAATGTTTCATTTAGAGTAAAATACAAATTTTAACGCAACACTATTGCATTATAAATTTTTTTAAACTTATATTTGCAACTAAATTGCATTAATTAATATAAATAATTTAATATTATGAGTAAATTTAAATTTTTAGGAACGGCTTTATTAGCAGGTTTATTAGTAGTAAGTTGTAAAAAAGATGATACAACACCAGTGGATAATCATGAACATGATGAAAGCGAATTAATCACTACAGTACAGTTAAATTTTAGTGGTAAAGGAATTTCGGGCAATGATACAACGTTTACAGTATCATTTGATGATCCAGATGGTACGGGTGGAAATAAACCTACATCATTTGATACGATTCGTTTTGCTGCGAACAAAACATATACCTGTGATTTGATTTTGTTAGACAAGAGTAAAAATCCAGTAGATACTATTTCCAATGAAGTAAAAGAAGAAGCGGATGAGCATTTATTCTTTTTTACTCCATCTAACTCAGATGCTTTATCGGTTACAATCAATGATAAAGATTCAAAGGGTAGAAATCTAGGATTAAAAACCTCGTGGGTTACAAAAAAAGCAACAAATGGAACTCTAAAAGTGAAATTAATGCATCAACCAGGAGTGAAAGATGGTACTTCTGCGAATGGCGATACGGATGTTGAAATTGATTTTCCTTTGGTTATTAAATAAGCGCGGTGGTGTATTTTTTAAAAATACATTCAAAAGGAGGTGTGTAATGCATCTCCTTTTTTTGTTTAAAAAATAGGGTAAATTAGTTCTGTTTTCTATTAATAATCAAATCAATATCTCACTTTGTACTTGAAACTATTTTTTACAGTCCTTTAGTTAATATTTAAACTCAACTAATTCGCTAGATTTATTCTATATTTGACAGGCTCAGTTGAGAGTTTTATAAAATGAAAATCAATATTTTGCAATTGAAAATGTTATTCATGTAATAAATATTTACAGAATCATAAAATAACTAAATCCCCAAAAAATGAAAATTGTAACCATCATACTAGTAGTTATCATCGTAGTATTTGCATTTGCTCAAATTTACTTTATGCTTTTACAAAGAAATATTGAATCGTATCCGTATACAGTCAAAAAGAAGTATGACCGATTTGAAATAAGAAAATACGAAGCAACTTTATTCACATCCGTTACACTCACTTCGAAAGGGTATAAAAATACTTCAAGTCAAGGTTTCTCTATTTTAGCGGGTTATATCTTTGGGAAAAATGATAGGAAAGAAAAAATTTCTATGACTAGCCCTGTATCTATGTCGTTGGACGATTCTACCACAATGATGTTTATGGTTCCTAAAAAACTACATAAAGAAACACTTCCAAAACCAGAGCAATCAGGGATAGAATTTAAGGAAGAACCTGCAAAATTGCTTGCAGCGATAAGTTTTGGTGGTTGGGCGAATGATGCTAAAATCGAAAAGTATAAACAGGAGTTAAAAGCGGCTTTGGATGCTCAAGGAATAGCATATTCTAATAAGTTTTATTTTTTTGGTTATAATGCTCCATTTGAAGTTTTTAATCGAAAAAATGAAGTGTTAGTGGAATTACAATAAAGTGTTTTACAACTGATTTTTAGATGCGTAATAATCAATTTAAATCAGTAATTAAACAAATATTTAGTTTATTTTGGCCTTGTTTTCCTTATACAATTTCCATACTGAAATGAAAAATATAGGTAAGTTAAGTTTAGAAAATGCATATCGGCTTTTTGACTCAGGAGATATCAACCAAATAGAAATTGGAACTACAAAAGGTTTACAACAAATTCATTTATATTTATTTAGAGAATTATACGATTTCGCTGGAAAAATTAGGAACGTAAATATTTCTAAAGGTGGATTTCGATTTGCAAATTCCCTCTATTTGAATGAGATTTTAGTAAAGATTGAACAAATGCCGGAATCAACTTTTGAAGATATTGTTGCTAAGTATGTAGAAATGAATATTGCTCACCCATTTATGGAAGGAAATGGAAGAACGATTCGCATTTGGCTAGATATGATATTAAAAGCAAGAATTCAGAAAGTAGTGAATTGGCAATTTGTAGACAAAACGCTTTATCTTCAAGCAATGGAAAGAAGTCCAATTAATGACCTTGAATTAAGAACGTTGTTAGGTTCTAATTTAACTTCTGAAATTGAAAATAGAGAAATGATTTTTAAAGGAATTGAACAATCTTACTACTACGAGGGCTATAAAAAAGAAGAAGATTAACCTTTTATTTACATCTTGGACAAATACCACTAACCGTAATATTGATTTCATCAACTTGATATTCGGTAGGCATTGAAAATTGAGGGACTACATTTTCAACGCATGTAATTTCTTTACATTGGTTACACGAAAAGTGAACGTGGTTGTGGGCATGTTGATGGTTACACGTGCTTTTACAAGCAGCATAATTTACTACTCCATCTGTATTAATAATCTTATGAATTTTTTGTTCATCTACCAATCGAGTAAGAACTCGGTAAATAGTTACACGATCGCAAAGGTTGTTTAATTTTTGTTGTATTTCAATGTGCGATAACGCATGATTAGTAGTTGTAATCAGATTGAGAATCTCTTGTTTTGCTAATGTATTTCGTGGTTTTTTCTGCATTAATTAAGGATAAAATTTATTCATTAAAACATAATCAATGTTCCCCGATTGAGAATGACAGTTGATACACGAACTTCCTTTTTTTGAAGCGGACACCGCCACATTACCACCTGGCCTTATGTAACCCCATACCCAACCTTTAGCATCAGCATCAACATTTTTGCTGTCTTTAAATAGTATTGCATAGAGATCAAGACTTTTTTCATCAGCGTATAACTCTTTGACAATTAATGATCCTTCTGGAAATGAAGTGTTATTTTGAACCTTACCCTCACTAGTTAATTTACTAGCTGCAATCGCATTAAAACGTGTTTTAAAGTATGCCTGTCCATGTCCACTCCCGGAGCTTTTTTTAAAAAGAGAGTCAACATTTTTATACCAAGTAAAATTGCTTGTTATTTTAGCTTTTTCATACAGTAATAGGTCTGAGTTTGTATCAGAATTCTGTACTGTTTCTTCTTCTTTTTTGCATGATACAAAAACAAGGGTAATTGCTACAATAAAGATTATTTTTTTCATAGTTAAAGTCGATGTGTTTCAAATGTAATGATTTTAAAAGAATTGGTTTAAATATTTTTCCCTCATTTAATTAAAGTCTTGTTCGAATTTCATAGATTAAATAAAATAAGCTTTTAGTGTAGTGAAAAAATCAATTTCCATAATTCCAACATTAATATATTCAAAATAAGATATAAGATTATTAAATTCCTAATTGAATG
>JBKCEW010000150.1:0-2638 GCA_046304235.1 Crocinitomicaceae bacterium
TTAAAATTATATTCTTTTCATATCAAAAATTAATAGATATTAAACATATGAATCAAGCACATTTACATATGGTTGTAAACCATTTTCCTATCATAGGGATTATCATCGGTATGATTGTTTTAGGAGTTGGTATTGCAACAAGATCTGCATTAAGCAAACGCATCGGAGGTTTAATTCTAATTGGTAGTTCTTTATTTACTTTTCCATCTTTCGAAACAGGAGAAGGTGCTGAAGAAATCGTTGAAAATCTTGCAGGAGTGAGCGAAAATTTAATTGAAAAACATGAAGAATTAGCTGAACAATTTATGGGATTTGTTTGGGCGATAATTTTAATTGGAGTTCTTTCTTTGCTTTCAGAATGGAAAATGAAAAAGTTTACAAATTGGTTGTATATCAGTTTATTTGTAATTTCCATTTTCGCTACTTATTTTGCTAAACAAGTAGGTACCTCAGGTGGAGAAATAAGACATACTGAGATTAGAAATAAAAATGCAAGTGCTCAACAAGAAACTCAAATCAAGAACAAAGAAAAAGAACACGAGGAAGATTAATTTTATCCTTCTTTTTTAGGAGTTATATTTTCCATTACTGCTTGTTGATCAAGTGGAAGATTTTCATCAATTGGGTTTCCCTCTTCTTTTGGCTCAGGGTTATATTCAGAACCATAGGCTTTCACACCAGAAGGAGTATTAATATGATTTTCTACCTCTTTTATTTCTGATAAAATAGGTGTAGTAATTTCTTCTTTAGTACTTTGAAAAATTCCATCCATATTTAAATCTTTCTTCATATCCATCCCTGACTTTTTAATTTCGTGCTGAATTTCATTAGAAGCTGATTTAATTTCATGCATTGCCTTTCCTAGTGTTCGTGCAAGATTAGGTATACTTTTTGAACCAAAAAATATTAATACAAACATCAGAATTAAAAGAATTTCTGAACCTGCAACATCACTTAAAAAAAGAATCATCGTTGTCATACAATTACAAATTTACAATCAATATTCGAATTTATTCCGCTTTTTGTATCAAGATTTAAAACAAATCTTTTTTTAATAAAGATCCAAATTATATTTCTGTAGCTACCCACCAAATTACGAGGTAATCCTTACTTTTGTAACTATGCAATATGTAATCATTGATATCGAAACTACTGGAGGCAATCCTAAAAACAGTAAGATTACCGAAATTGCAATGTACAAAGTTGAAAACAATCAAGTTATAGACGAGTTCGTGACTTTAGTTAACCCAGAAATACCGATTCCCTACTTTATTGTTCGATTGACAGGAATTAGCGATCAAATGGTTCGAAATGCTCCTACATTCCCTGAAATCGCTAAAAAAATAATTGATTTTACAGAAGGTTGTATTTTCGTTGCACATAATGTAGGGTTTGATTATTCTATGGTTAGAGCTGAATTTAAAAGTTTGGGTTATACATATGCTAGACCAACATTATGTACTGTAAAACTAGGTAGAGTAATTATTCCTGGACATAAATCATATTCATTAGGTAACATAACCAAGGATTTAGGTATTTATATCGATGGTAGGCACCGTGCTGGTGGTGATGCGTTTGCTACAGTACAGTTATTTCAGCTTTTGCATACTAAAAGTATCGAGATTGTTCAGCGAATGATTTCTAGAAACGAACATTCTAAAGATTTACACCCTAAATTTGACCAAGAGACGATTCAAGAAATACCAGCAAAAACAGGAGTATACCTTTTTTATAATGAGTTCAATCAAATTATTTATATTGGTAAAAGTAAGCACATTCGTAAACGTGTCATTCAACATTTAGGTAACACCAAAACAAAAAAAGGCTCCAAAATGCGTGCGGAAATAACACGTATTGAATTTGAACTTACCGGTTCAGAAGTGGTTGCCCTACTACGAGAATCACAATTAATAAAAAAACATACTCCTATATACAATCGAAAACTCCGTAAGAACTTATTTCCATTAGGTTTATTCAACACAACAGATGAAAAAGGATATATACAACTGGAAATAGGTAATTTATCAAAAAAAAATCAATTACCAATTACTGTTTTTCAAAGTTTACCAGAGGCCAAAAAATATTTACATTCTAAAGTAAAGCAATACAAACTTTGCCAAAAATTAACACAACTCTACCCTACTCAAAACGAATGTTTTGGTTATCAAATTAATGAATGCAAAGGTGCGTGTATTGAAAAAGAAACTACAGAAGAATATAATGAACGTGTTTCAAGTTTGATTAATACATTAAAATTCAATCAATCTGACTTTATCATTATCGAACAAGGAAGAACAAAAACTGAAAAAGCAGTTATTTTAGTTCAAAACGAATCATACAGAGGATTTTCATTTATTCCTGCGAACTATTTAGACCATCCTTTCGAAAAATGGGAAGACAAAATTGCCATCGAAAAAGAAGATCGAGATGCCAAACAAATTATTCAGAGTTATTTACGTCATTGTAAATCGCCAAGGATTCTAGAAGTTTAATTAAACTTTTACCCATCCACAATAACGAGATATTACTCAAATCAATAATTTGAAAAATAATTTTTAATTTGAATTGGGTCTAAAATTAGGATCAAATTTTTATATTTTTCTAGAGTATGTTTAATGAAACTTTTTCAAAAAAGTTT
>JBKCEW010000151.1:0-2645 GCA_046304235.1 Crocinitomicaceae bacterium
ATTGAAGGAGTACCTATATGCTACAAAACACTGTTTTTAGTTTTTAATATATTGATATTAAACCCACTAAAAAAGTATTTGTGTTTTTTAATATGTAAAAGAACGTGAACTAAAGTTGTAAATGTAATATATTAAATTAATTTTAAATTATTTAATAAGACGCCAAATATCTCCTTTGTATGTATGAAATTCGTAAATGAGTAATCCAACCATTTTTATTTTTGATATCATTTTACTTTTATCTGAATTATTTAATTGGTCTATTTTGGTTATTTCAAAATTCTTATAATTCAAAGTATCTAATCGCAAAGAGAACTGACTATTTAATAAGATCATATCTAAATAAGTATTATTTATACTTTCAATATTCTGATTATAGTTAATATTCCCAATCAATATAAAATTATTTAATTTGTCTTGATACTCAAATTCAAATGTATTTTCACATTCACCTGTAAATGAATTAATATCAGACTCGTTACTCATAGAACTTGAAATTAAACTAAAAATAATTGTATCTTTCGAATTTGAGAATACTAAGCTATCTCTTAAAAAAAGTGTCCCATAAGGGAGTCTGTTAATGTTAAATGCTTCACATTTATGATTCAAGTTGCAAGAAAAAAGATAGAATAATAAAATAAAAAATACAAATTTCATTTCAATTAATTTTTAGAATTCATTTTTTTAGTACCTCCAGCTTTATTATTATCAACTGCTTTTTTCAGGTTTAATATCCATACTTTTACATTTTTTGAATAGATACCACCATGATTTAATTCAATACCAAGCTTTTTATCTGATTTATATTGATCTTTATACCAAATAGTTTTATCAGTATTTCCAATAAAAGTATCTCCTCTTGGAGATTTTTTAAAAAATCCTGAACCATCACTACCACCCCATTGAACTTTATCATCGAATGCATTAATAGCAAAAATGTTTACATCTTTATGCCAAAGAACAAAATCATGTTCTCTTGGAGTATTTACTGCAACTATATTTATTTGTTCTGCTTTTACACCATGTTTTTCAATTAATATATTTGCAGCCTCTATCGCTAAATTACCTCCATGACTGTGACCAATCAATGTTATAGGTTCTTTATTTGATTTATCATAAGTATCAAATATATGCTGTGCTAATCTTTCAGCAGCCTTGTGTCTAGATTCATCATCATTTTTTCCATTCCAACAAAAACCTAAACCTAAACTTTTATTGCCAAAAATATTTGCTATACTCCATTGCACTTTTTTATCTAATTGATAGGCCCAAACCTGATCAGAAAAATCAAATCCAAATGCTTTTCTAGTTCCATGAATGAAATATGCTTCTTTACCTTCAAATTCTATAGCATCATTTAGCCTATTTTCACTAAATGTATATGTAGAATTATGAGGGAATTTATTTGATAACGGGTCAATCGATAAAAATCTTCCAATCCTCGAATCTTCAAGTCTATATTTAAAGAAATATGAATTTCCTTCTCCAAACAGCTCTTCATCAGATTCTTGCTTTTGGAAGGAGTACCTATATGCTACAAAACACTGTTTTTAGTTTTTAATATATTGATATTAAATCCACTAAAAAAGTATTTGTATTTTTTATTATGTAAAAGAACGCATGCTAATATATAAAAATATGTTGAAATCCTACCTACGTGTTTTTGTAGGTAGGGGAGAATCATTTCATGAAATTCAAAGATCAATTTATTTTTAATTGGTAGTTAATTAAACTTTAATTAATTTAAATTTTTGAAAATTTGTTTAACTCTAAGTTTTTCTAATTTTTTAAGATGATTTTCTGTTTTTTTATAATTTAAATCATTAAATAATTTCTTAACTATTTCAATATTTAAATAAATTAAATCTTGAAAATCATTTGAATCAAATTTCTGTGTTAAATCAACATCATTACTAATCATACTTTTTAAAATTGCTAAATCAAACCACTCAAAATTTTTCTTCCTAATATCAAATGATAATTGATTTTTTGAATTTATCAACCTAATCTCCATATCCTTGAACACAAATATTTTAAAATAGTCACCAAACATATTTGATATAACTTCTTTGTCTAAAATAAATCCATTTATTTTTAATAAGTTTTCTATTTCCAACATTTTAAAATTTGATTATTTCAGTTCCTTTATTATTTAATTTGTAACCAGATTTCATTAAATATTTTAATTCTTTTTCGTAATAACTTCCCGGTTTAACTTTACTAATTGGTGTAGCTAATTTTATTCTGTCTCCTCGTTTTATCATTCGATCTAAAAATTTTAAATTTGCAGCCCATTGTTCTGAAGGTGACATTTTGTTCCAAACATTAGTTGGTATTTGAAATCTTTTAGCATTTAATTTATTTGCTAACTCTACATAATCAGGGTAGTGCCCCAAAACAGTAATATTTTTAGATTTAGTAGAAATGGTACCTATTGAAGCGCCACTTGCTAAACCAGATCCACCTAATTCTGCTTGAATTTTATAAAGTACCTTTAGTTCTTGAATTTTTTCATCTTTTAAAGGCTTCATTATAGCGTCCACTTGGTGAACAGCTTCAGTCATTTTGTTACTCTGTTCAGTTGCCCATGAACTAGCATTTGTTTGTAATTCTAAAATCGCACCAAAATACTTCGTTCTCCAATC
>JBKCEW010000152.1:0-2622 GCA_046304235.1 Crocinitomicaceae bacterium
ATTACTACCTTCTTTAATTTTTGGTTGTATCCAATCAGTATTAGATTGTATTTGCCATTTTGTATTTGATGTTATTTCAAATGTTAATTCTTGTTGATTATTATTTATTGATATGTTATCTATTGAGATGTTTAAATAATAATTTGTTATAGGTCTAATTTTGAATACTTTTGATTCCCATTCAGGAATTTCAAATAAATATGATTTTAATGATTCACGAGTGAGTATTTTTTTTGTATTAGTAAACAAATCTAAAAATTCATAATCATAAGCTAATCTTTCAAAGTCATCAAAGTCAATAGTTACATTCTTAATTGAAGAACTAAAATTACCAATAGTAAGTATGTAATTAGAATCAGATTTATTTATATAACTGTAAACATCAGATGCTTGTGTGTTTTTTAAAATTGTAGTTTTTGAGTTGTTTTTAATATATTTTTTTCGAATATCTATCAGAGTTTTTAAGTAAGGGAGCATTTTAGATGTGTCATTCCAATTACTTATATTGTATTGCATAATTTCACCCATTTCATCTCCACCGTAAATCAATGGTATACCATTTATTGTGAATATAATAGATTCAGCTAACATCATTTTTTTTATACCAAACTCTTTTGCCGCTCTAGTATGATCATGATTATCAATAAATCTCATTGGAAATTTATTATGTCCGAAATCTTTTGTTATTGTCGTGTGAAATGAATTGATATCTAATTGATTATTTAATAAAGCAACGATTCCTGTATTTCCCCAACCTCTAAAATTCCAATCATACGCTGCATCAAATTTGTTTTCAAAAAGGTTCATTTTTTTACCTTCATGGATGTTCGATACATCTCCTTCTGCGAGAAGAAAAATGGAAGGTTTTATTTTTTTTAATTTTTTACGTAATGTTTTCCAGAATAATGAATTTCTAAGTTCTATTCCCCATGCTACATCACATCTATACCCATCAATGTCAAATTCTCTAATCCAGTATTCTGCAACATTTGTTAAATAGTTCGTTACGTTTGTGTCATTAACATTTAAATTTGGTAGCACTTTCCAATCATAATAATAGTTATGATTAGATTCTCCAGGTTTTCCATCCCAAATAAACCAATTTGCATAACTTGATTCTGATTTAAGTTCTTTAATTTCTTGATAAAAAGGATGTTTTTCCCAAGTATGATTTATTACTAAGTCTAAGATTATCTTCAATCCTTTTTTATGGGCTTGTTCTACAAGGGTTTTGAATTCTTCTTTAGTTCCTAAGTTTGATGAGATTTTAAAATAATCTGTTGTCCAATAGCCATTGCCTTCTCCTTCAAAAATAGGTGTCAACCAAATTGTATTAACTCCTAGATTTACAATATGATCGAGTTTTGATATTATTCCAGATAAATTCGATTTATCATAATTATATCCATAAGCACCAATTTCATACAAAATCATTTTATTTACCCATTCTGGACTTTCCTCATCTTGTAAAATTCGAATTTCATCCTTTGTCGATTTTATTATACATCCACTAATATTCGAATTCCCTTTATCGTCTGTTACTTTTAGTTGAATGAAAAATTCTCCTATTATTTCGGGTATATTTAATGTGATTTCTTTTGCATTTATTGGTGTAGTAATAATTGAAATTGGAGTTATACCTTGTTGGCTCCAACTATATGTATATGTAGAATTAAATGGTGAAGTGATTTCTGATGATAAAGTAATTTTTCTTGAATTAATTATTGTATTTATTTTGATTTCAGGATTTAAATTCTCTTTGTATTCGATTACTGCCGATTCATTTTTTACACCATATTTATTATATGCTTTAACTTCAAATGAGTTCAAACCATTTGAAAGAATTATTGGAGTGTAAAAAAGAGTGTCATTTTTTATTGTTGCTGGGTATCTTTTACCATTGTGAAAAACGATAACTGAATCGTTATTCTTTGATAGTAATTTCCCATAGAATTTAATGTTCTTTGATGGGAATTTTATTTTTTGTGTTAAAATTTTGAAGTTCGGTATACTTGAAATTTGAATAATCCTTTGTTGTGATACAGCACCATTAATTGTTGTTAAATTGAGCTCAATATGATTGTCACCTTCGATACTATCTTCTTTTTTTATTTGATATGAAAATTCTTTAGTTAATACATTAAAATTTTTCTCATTAAGGATGATATTTTTATTGTTTATTTTAAGATTTAAATTGTTGAAATTAATTTGATGGTTTAAATTTACACTTGTAAAGGCTCTGATGGTTGGTAGATTTAATTCACTGTATATTTGTTGTTTATTTAGAGGTGTGAAATAATAAATCATTGGATCTGTTACATTTATTATTGAATTTTTATATTGGCTACCATCATTTTCCGGATTTAATTTGTCTTCAATCCACTCTCCGTCAATAACAAACTTATATTGATATGAACCAGCAAGAAGTTGTGTGGTTAATTCAAAATTCCCATCATTGTTTTTACTTATTAACTTATAATCAGGATTTGCTGATTGCCAAGAGTTAAAGTTACCTGATACATAAATTTCCTTAGCTTTTATATTATAGCATCGAAAAGTAATAGGCATACTTTGTCCAAAATAATTGCTAACAAAGAGTGTAAAAAATAAAGTGTTGATGAT